>JAJYMU010000087.1 GCA_021786655.1 Bacteroidota bacterium | reverse complement strand
GGCGCATTGTTATTCACCCTGGATAAACTTTAAAGGCGGAAGAGGTTTAGCTACCGCAGCCGGAGGAGGACTTTTTCTATCACCCATAATTTTAGTTTTGTGGATTTTATTATGGTTAATCTCCTATTTGGTTAAAAACAATTCTCACATTGCAAACTTCGCGGCTTCACTTTTTTCACCAATTATTTCCTTTGTTGCTGGAGATTTTCTCAACAGTCATTCGGCGATTCATGCGATCAATAATCTCCAGTTTGGAACTTCTCTTTCGATTTTGTTTATAATTATCCTAACAAAACATATACAACCATTAAGAAGTCTAATGTAGGGCGAATTTCTAATTCGCCCAGTACTTGTGTAGGTCGATTTTTAAATCGACCAACCAATTATAACAGCAGCTTATAAAATGCAACTAACAACACACAAATTTTCAACGGTAAGGTTATGAACAGATTAAAAAATATTTTTCACTTCATCACAACAGCACTAACTTTAATTCTTATTACAAGCAATCTTTCACTTGGACTTTCAAGTTCATTCTGCTCAACGGCATCAATCAATTCCGGAGACACGACAAAAAAACAAATCGCCAATTCGGAGATATCCGACGGTCGTCATAATGTGATCACTAAAACAGTCGCGGAAGTTAGCCCTGCCGTCGTAGGAATTAACGTAACTCAGATTCAGCAGTATCGGGATATTTTTAGCATGGACCCGTTTTACCGATACTGGTTTGGCGATAGAGTTTACAATCAGCAAATTAAAAGTCTAGGCTCCGGCGCAATAATTTCACCCGACGGATATATTATAACTAACGATCACGTTGCGGGAAACGCCGTCGAAGTAAACGTTACTCTAACCGATGGAAGAGAAGTCAGCGCAAAAATCATAGGCACCGATCCGGTTTCCGATATCTGCTTATTGAAAATCGATGGAAAAGATTTGCCTTATATTAAATTAGGGTCTTCCGATGATCTAATGCCCGGCGAATGGGTAATCGCTCTCGGAAACCCATTCGGTCTTTTCAACGTAAATGATAAACCGACAGTAACGGTAGGAGTCATCAGCGCAACGGGAATGAATCTTGGCATGGCAAACGATCGTTACTATGTTAACATGATACAGACCGACGCTGCAATCAATAGCGGTAATAGCGGCGGACCGCTTGTAAACGCAATTGGTGAATTAATCGGTATGAATACATTGATTTATACGGCTCAAGGTTCTTCCGGTAATGTTGGTGTTGGATTCGCAATACCGGTTAACAAAATCAAGAAAGTATTAGATGAACTTAAGAAAAAAGGAAAAGTTGATAGGGATTTTTGGACTGGATTGAATATTTTAACAGTGACGGATCAGCTTGCTAAGACTTATAATCTAAAAACTTCACGCGGAGTTATTATCACTCAGATAGCAAAAAATTCTCCCGCGCAGAAAGCTGGATTGAAAGTTGAAGATATAATTACCGCGATAAACGATTATAAAATTAACGATGAAAATACTATGATCGGCATTCTTCAGGAATTTAGAACCGGCGATGAAATTACAATCACATATCTGCGTGATAACAAAGAGATGACGGCAAAATTGAAATTGGAGAAGAACAAATGATAGAACGTTACACCCGCCCCGAAATGGGCAAGATTTGGAACGATCAATTCAAACTTGAGACATGGCTTAAGATTGAAATCCTCGCATGCGAAGCCCGTTCTGAAATGGGATTTATTCCAAAAGATGATCTCGATACTATTAAATCAAAAGCAAATTTTGATTTGAAGAGAGTTTTAGAGATTGAAGAAACTACCAAGCACGATGTCATCGCATTCTTAACAAACATCGCCGAGTATGTTGGTCCTTCTTCGCGACATATTCATTAT
This sequence comes from Bacteroidota bacterium, assembly GCA_021786655.1. Taxonomy (GTDB): domain Bacteria; phylum Bacteroidota; class Ignavibacteria; order Ignavibacteriales; family Melioribacteraceae; genus Fen-1258. The sequence continues at coordinate 953 of JAJYMU010000087.1, read as the reverse complement.
GGTATGACCTCCTCAGATGTTCTTGATACAGCGCTTGCCTATCAAATGAAAAGTGCTGGCGAGTTGTTAATGAAAGATTTAATTGAGTTGAAAAAGGTTTTGAAGAAGCGTGCAATTGAGAACAAGAGAACCATTTGCGTTGGAAGAAGTCACGGCATTCATGCCGAAGCTTATTCGATGGGTTTGAAATTTGCTCTCTGGTTTGAAGAAACCAAAAGAAATATTGTGCGTCTTCAAAGTGCAATCGATTCTATAAGCGTGGGAAAGATCTCTGGCGCTGTAGGAACGTTTGAACATCTTTCCCCAAAAGTTGAAGAATATGTCTGCACTAAACTTGGATTAAAACCAGAACCTGTTTCAACACAAGTTGTACAGCGTGATCGTCACGCAGAATTTCATTCGACACTTGCCATCATTGGTTCATCGTTAGAAAAAATTGCTATCGAGATTCGTCACCTTCAGCGCACTGAAGTCCTTGAAGCGGAAGAATTCTTTTCTAAGGGACAAAAAGGTTCATCGGCAATGCCTCATAAAAGAAACCCCATCATCAGCGAACGTATAACCGGCATTGCTAGAATTCTGAGAGCGAATTCTGTTGCCGCGCTTGAGAACGTAGCGCTTTGGCATGAAAGAGATATTTCACATTCCTCCGTCGAACGTGTTATTGTTCCGGATAGCTGCATTGCTCTTGATTACGCTCTGAGTCTTGCGATAAAACTGGTTGATAACTTGATAATCTACCCGGAAAACATGTTGAAAAACTTGAACCTTACCAGAGGATTGATTTTTTCACAGACTATTTTACTCAAACTCGTTGAGAAAGGATTAACACGTGAGGACGCTTATAAAGTTGTGCAGGATTCTGCGATGAAAGTTTGGGCTGACAAATCACTTAATCTGAAAGATGAACTCTCTTCTTCATCAACAGTTTCGAAATATTTATCTGGGTCGGA
>JAJYMU010000155.1 GCA_021786655.1 Bacteroidota bacterium | reverse complement strand
TGGATTTTTTACGACGTCGGCTTTTCTTCCAAACAAAAAATTTCCGAGAGCAAGACCGCCAAGAAAAGTTGCGAGCACCGTCATCTGGGCGTAAGTAGTATTGCCGAGAAACAGCCCGAGATACTTCAACCATACAATTTGATAAATAAGTCCCGCCATTCCGCTGATAACAAAAAGCAATCCGATGATCGTCTTAACATTCTTTTTGTTTTGCGCAAAGACCATATCGTTTTGTCTTGTTTATCTTATTATAAGTAGTTCAACAATTATGAAAATCGGCAGCAGAACTATAAGCGAAAACTTGTAGATGTATTCAAAAAAGCTTGGCATTTTAATATTGTTTTCTTCCGCAACAGCCTTTACCATAAAGTTTGGTCCATTGCCAATGTAGGTCATGCTACCAAAGAAAACGGAACCAACGGAGATCGCTTTTAAAAGTTCTTCCGGAATTCCGGCAACGATGCTGGAAGAATGTTCACCCAGCCCCATCGCTAAGGAATGAAAAGTTACTGCGGTAGGTGTGTTATCCAAAAAGCTGCTCAACAGTCCGGTGAAGTAATAAAACTGATGGGGTAAAATTATGCCGAGATTTTTTGCGTTCGTTTCCAGGTAGAGTAAACACGGAACCATCGTTATAAAAATTCCAAGAAAGAGGTAAGCAACCTCTTTGATCGGTTCCCACGTAAAACTGTTTGATTCCCGAACAAGCTTGGTTGTGAACGTTAAAGATAGAATTGCCATAGCAAGAATTACTGCCTCGCGAATAAATTTGTAGTAATGATTTGAGCTTATGAACGAAATGTATTGTTCATTTAAGAACGCTACGGCAAGGACAACGCCGGCAAGCCAAACGAAATTTAATTTTCCCTGAAGACGAATAGGACGTATGACAGTTTTGTCAGCTATAATTGCTTGTAGCGGCTCTTTTTTGTGGTAATACGAATCAACAATAAAATAAATGATGAGCAGCAAAAAATTTGTAATCAGCCATTCCGGAAAAAGTTTAAGGAACCACGTGAAATGAGCACCGCGCAAATACATCATAAATAACGGCGGGTCGCCCAACGGAGTTAATAATCCTCCGCAGTTGGCAACTATGCCGATGAAGAATAAAATAGTGTGTACTTTGAATTTCCTTTCCTTATTTGTTTGAATAACCGGACGGATAAGCAGCATTGCGGCGCCGGTAGTTCCCATAATGGAAGCGATAACCGCACCAATAGACAAGAATATTGTGTTGACCTTAGGCGTGGCTTCTATATCGCCGGATAAAAATATTCCGCCCGTAATTGTGAAAAGAGAACCCAGCAGAATTATGAATGGAACGTAGTCGAACACCAGCGTTTCATATAGCTTGTAGCTCAATCCGGTCGACATTAGAAAAATTATTGCCGGCACGCTAAGAATAATTGCAACGATTAATTTGTTCTTGTTCTTTTCCCAGAAGTGGTTCCAGAACAACGGAAAGATTGCAATAGACAAAAGCATCAATACAAAGGGTATTGTGCTGAATAGAGGAATATGTATGTTGAGTTGTTCCATAAAGTCAGCCATAGATTATTTTGTAAAAACTAATTGCTGCCAGCGCGCAAATCATCAATTACTTCTTCAGCAAATCTCTAATTTGAGTAAGAAGGACAACTTCTTCTTTCGAGGCAGTCGGCGGGGCGGGCGAAGCCTCTTCTTTTTTCTTTAGCGAGTTCAGAGCCTTGATCATCATAAATATAGCAAAGGCGACGATAGTAAAATCGATAACAGTGTTAATAAACATTCCGTATTTGATCACCACGCCACGGCCAAGGTCAATCGCCAATCCGCTGAAATCGATTCCTCCTACCAGCAGACCAATCGGAGGCATAATAACGTCGTTAACAAGCGAGGTGATAATTTTTCCAAAAGCCGCGCCGATTATGATACCCACCGCCATATCCACTACATTGCCTTTCATCGCAAAAGTTTTGAATTCTTGAACTAGTTTCATCACGAACCTCTTTGTTTTGTGATTGTTTATGGTAGCCGCGTTGAGCTATGCTTCTAAGATATTTAAATAATCTTTATATACAAATATTCTGTTGCGCTGTTTGCCCGTTGTTTCGTCCAAAATATTTTCGTCAAGAAATTTCTTGATTAGAATATTTGCCGTCTGCTTGTTAAAACCGAGTTTTTTTGTAATGAAAGGAATAGTTAGGGCAGGCTGCCGCAGCATTAGCTCAAACAACCTTAATGAAAATGAAGAAGCGAATTCTTTATTGATAATTTTTTGATAGTTGCGCTCTTCAATCGCCACAATTTTTTTTATTAGTTCGAGCGTAGATTGTGTGGCGGAAGAGACTGTCCTAACAAAAAATTTTATCCAAGCTTCCCAATTTTTTGTCCTCTCTAAATTTTCCAGATGATCAAAATATTCTAGTTTGTTCTTAAGAAGCTGCGATGAAATTTGGAGTCCGGGCAGATTCAGTTTTTTCTTCCACAACAAATGAAGCACAAACAAAATTCGTCCCACAAAACCGTTTCGTTCTGAAAAAGGATGGATCATTTCAAACTGAGCGTGGATTAATGCGGCGTTAACAACAACAGGGTACGAAATATCGGACGCAACATAATTCTCCAAATCATTCATTAACGTCGGGACTTCATCATGTGACGGTGGAATGTATCTTGCATCAACCAAATTATCTTTTTGTTGTCCGACCCAAATCGGTGTCTTGCGGTACTCTCCCTGATCCGTTCCCGTCTTTAGTTCTTTATGCACCGACTTTATAATGTGCGAGGAGCTCGAAACATTTTTGATCAACCTTTTGCCAACGGAAAGTGCCGCTGTGTAGTTTAAAATTTTGTTCACTCGTTCCGAGTTCTCGTTTAGGGATTCATTAAAAAAATCTCTGGGAGAGAGTTCTTCATTATCTACGCTGTTACTGTTGATCGCTTCTATAACCGTTAAGATTGCGGGGAGGTAATGAGTCTCTGGAAAGATCGACAGAATTCCATCGAGATAGTTTAATTGTTTGTCGGCTTCAGAGATAATAGTAACCATCTCGGAATCCAGCCGCGGCTTCGGTTCTGGGGGTAAAGGTTGTAACTTCATTATAAGTCTACAATAATTGACTTAAAGATATTATAAATCTTATAATAGTCAAGAATTATTGACTTATTGGATCTGGTTGTTTCTTATTAGAAAGGTATTGCTTGCTACATGATGATATTTCTTAATAACTCACCTTACGCAGCTAATTCTTAATCTTGCTCTTAATCATAATCTTAATCGGATTTAGAACCAGATTACGATTAAGATTATAAAAGTGCGTAACATCAGTTAATAATTCCATCTTTTTTTGAGGTGCGGTGATTGAATGGAAAACGGATAGCTTAAGCGAGAAGATCCTCGTCTCGGTAAAGCAGCAGGATGGCAAGTTGAGAAACAATAACAAACTTTTCTTTTTCTATCTCAACATCAATTGCATCTTTTCTGAGGAAGAGAGCAAAGTCTCCCTCTTTGGCTTGAAGCGGAATATACTTCGTTGTTTTCTTTTCATGCCAGGGTTCATCATCATCAATCGGCATTCCGATCGGGTAACCGGGCCCCGCTTTAATTACATAACCGCCCTGAACTTTTTCTTTTTCATGAACACCGGGAGGAAGATAAAGTCCGCTGTGAGTTTTGTTTAGGTTTTCTTCTGGCCTAATTAGAACGCGGTCGCCGACAATAATTATTTTTTCCGTATGTATCACTTCGCTGCCCAAGACTATCTGTGTTTAAAATAGCAAATGCAAAAATGAGCATCAAATTCTTATCTTAGACAAAACAAATTTTGAGATCATGAGCGAATTTTGGAACAAACGGTATTCCGAAACAGAATATGTTTACGGAAAAAGCCCGAATGAGTTTCTTAAAGGCGAATTGAATCAACTCCAGCCAGGCAAAATACTTTTTCTAGGTGAAGGCGAGGGAAGAAATTCAGTTTATGCAGCAACGCTTGGTTGGGAGGTTGATGCTGTAGATGCGAGTTATGAAGGAAAGAAAAAAGCCGATAAACTGGCAGAAGAAAAGCGCGTAAAAATTAATTATACGGTTAACGATCTCGTCGGTTATTCATGCAGACAGAATTATTATGATGCGGTAGCTCTGATTTTTCTTCATCTAGAAGAACCGATTAGAAACAAAGTGTACCACATGGCTGTTGAGGCGCTAAAAAACGGCGGCAGAATTATTCTGGAATCATTCGACAAAGAGCAGTTGAATTATAATTCAGGCGGACCGAAAGAGGAAGGACTACTTTATTCGCTAGAGGAAATTGTCAATGATTTTATAGAGCTAGACTTTGTAAAGTTGTCAAAAGAAATTGTTGAGCTTAACGAAGGAAAATTTCATGAGGGAAAGGGAGCTGTAGTTAGATTTGTTGGAATCAAGCCATAACCACTCTCCAGTTTAGAAAATCACCGTCGCAAAAAAACAAAATCAATTTTTTTGGAAACCACGGAAACTTTTCTTGACAAAAGAGTTTCTGCGCGCTATATTGGAAACCGAAAAAACAAAAATAGTTTCGCGAGCAGACAATGGAAGAAAAAGAACGAATTCTAAATTTAACGGAAGAAAGGATTTTTAGGGATGGGTTTTATAAAACCCCGATGGACGAGATTGCGTCCGAACTTAGAATAAGCAAGAAAACCATTTATAAGTTCTTCCCCTCTAAGAGCGATATGGTCGAAGCGATCGTGAGGCGGTTTATGAAAAAAAGGCAACAAGATGTACTGCCCATCTTGAACAGCGACAAAAACGCGGTAGAAAAATTTGCGGGGATCGTCTTTCTGATGACACAAAATCTTTCCAGAATAAGCGAAAAAACCTTTAATGATTTGCGAGTGCATTTTCCTTCTCTTTGGAACGAGGTGGAAAAATTCAGGACGGAAATGATAAACAAAAATATCACCAAAGTGGTTGAACAGGGCAAACGAGAGGGATTAATTGCCGATTATCCGACGCCGATAATAATGACAATCTTCCTTTCATCTATTCGCTCAATTGTAAACCCCGATTTTATTTTAAACAATAATTTTTCAATAAAACAAGCAACACAAATAACATTTCAAATTCTGATGAGCGGCATCCTTACGGAAAAAGGGGAGAAACTTTTTAAGAAATCAATCAGCGAGATAATACAATGAAAAAATTAAATGCGGTATTCTTAACAACTGCCGTCATACTATTGTATGCATGCAGCGGAAACGACAAAAACAGTATCGAAGCTTCGGGCACTATTGAGGCAACCAATGTAACCGTTTCTGCAAAAGTTAGCGGGCAGGTAAAAAAAATATTTGTTAACGAAGGCGATAAGGTTAATGCCGGAGATACATTAATGATAATTGATCATGATCTGCTTGCAATTCAACTGCGGCAGGCAGATGCTGCCGTTGATGCAGCAACGGCGCAATTGGCATTGCTCAAACAGGGCGCACGCACCGAGGACGTAATGCAGGCCGAAGAAGCTCTGAATCAAGCCAAAGCGAATTTTGAATTGGCTCAGGCAACAAAAGAACGAAACGAAAAACTTTTTCAGTCTAATTCGATTACGAAACAACAATGGGACGACATCAGCACTAAATACGATGTCGCCAGCGCGCAGTTTAATTCCGCAAACGAGAACTATAAGAAGATTAAAAATCTAGCGCGACCGGAAGAAATAAAACAATCCCAAGCAAATCTCGACCGGCAGGTTGCCGCGGCAGATCTTCTTAGAAAAAACATCAGTGACTCATATGTTGCGGCACCCATCAGCGGAATTGTGGTTAAAAAGTTTATTGAAGCGGGAGAATCAGCTTCGCCGCTTTCGTCGTTAGTAATGTTATCCGACCTGAGTTATGTTGATCTTGTAATTTATGTGTCGGAAACAGAACTGGGAAAAGTTAAGCTTGGTCAAGAGGCAAACGTTTCTGTTGATTCGTTCCCGGGCAGAACTTTCACTGGAAAAGTGATTTACATTTCTCCAACTGCCGAATTCACTCCGAAGAATATTCAAACCAAAGACGAACGGATAAAATTAGTCTTCGCGGTGAAGATACACATTCCTAATCCAGATTCCGGATTGAAGGATGGCGTTCCTGCTGATGCGGTTATCAACCTTAAATAGAAATGACGGCAAGAATGGAATTCGCAATCAAAATAAATAACATTAAAAAGAATTACGGAGAAGTTTCTGCTCTTAAAGGAATTTCGCTGGACGTTGTGCCGGGAGAAATGTTCGGGTTGGTTGGACCTGACGGCGCTGGTAAAACAACTACTATACGACTTCTCTGCGGTTTGCTGGCACCTTCGGATGGTTCGGCGGAATTGTTTGGTCTCGATCTCGTAAAAGACAAAAACAAAATTCAAAAACATATCGGGTACCTTTCGCAAAAGTTTAGTTTGTATGGCGATCTTACCATAGACGAAAACATAGAGTTCTTTGCCGATCTTCATGGCGTAAAAGATTATCAAGCGCGGAGAAACGAGCTGCTGGAGTTTACGCGATTGACACCGTTTCGGAACAGACTTGCCGATAATTTATCCGGCGGCATGAAGCAGAAACTCGCGCTCGCATGCACTTTAATTCATAAGCCGAAAATCATTTTTCTTGATGAACCAACAACCGGCGTTGATCCCGTATCGCGCCGCGACTTTTGGAAAATTCTTTCCAACTTGCAAAAAGACGGCGCAACAATTTTCATGTCAACACCTTACCTGGATGAAGCCGAGCGGTGCAACCGTGTTGCGCTCTTGAACAACGGCGAGGTTCTAAGTTTTGACACGCCGAAGAAAATAAAATCTTCCATCAACAAATCAATTGTTGAAATAGTTTGTTCGCCGATCATCTCGGCTTATAAACTTCTTAAAGAAAAGAGCGGTTACGAAGTTCAAATGTTTGGTGACCGGCTGAATGTGGCGGTTGATAATTACAAAGAGGATTTCGGCGCAATCGAGAAACGGCTCATTGAGAACGGTGTTCAAATGGTGGATCATAGAATAATTCCAACTTCGCTTGAAAATGTATTTATCCATTTAATCGGTGAATCGGCAAATTCTTAATCAAAAAAAATTGAAGAGAAATTAAAATGAAAAAAACATTTGTAATTGTTTTGTTGATGGCGGCGGGCATATCGGCGCAAACTCAAAAGCTTACTTTAAAGGAAAGTTTGGAAATTGGAATGAAGAACAGCAAAGACCTAAAGATTTCGCAATCGAAATTGGCTGGAGCTTCTGCACAAGTTACGGCGGCTAATTCGCAGCTTCTGCCGCAAATCGGTTTATCCGCAAGCTACATGCGGTTAAGCAACATTCCCCCGTTCGAAGTAACCTTGTTTTTCTCTCCGAAGCCAATTCAGATTTCACCGGTGATTTTGGATAATTATTCCGTCAAACTAAGTCTTCAGCAGCCACTGTTTACCGGATTCAGATTGTGGTCGGTAAAAAACGCAGCCGAATCAAATTATGAAGCGACAAATTCGGATTATCAAAAAGATATGAACGAAGCCGCATTCAAAATTGAAAATGCTTTTTGGAATTACTACAAAGCGCAGCAGTACGATAAACTTCTAGATGAGAATTTGAATCAGATCAAGCAGCATCTTGACGACACAAAGAATTTTATGCAGAACGGACTGGCAACGAAAAACGATTTTCTAAAACTGGAGGTTCAACACTCTTCAGTTAAGCTTCAAAAAATAGAAGCGGATAACCAGCTTGATATCGCAAGGATGTTTTTTAATCAAACAATCGGCTTGCCGCTGGACTCCCCCACAACAATCGAGACCGGAGATTTATCGGCGAATGTTGTTGACCTTAAGATTGAAGATTTGCTTAACGAAGCAAAGAATAATAGAAACGAATTGAAGTCTCTCGACTACCGCGTTAATGCCAGCGCGGCAAATCTTCGTGCGGCACAATCGGCTTGGTTCCCTTCAATATTTCTTGTCGGCGATTATTACTACAGCAAACCGAATCAGAGATTTTTGCCGGCGGTAAATGAATTTAAAGATACTTGGGATTTGGGAGTAACTTTATCATGGAGCGTTTGGAACTGGGGTTACACGTCGTCGCAAACTTCAATTGCCGAACAGAACAAAATACAAGCGGAAACCGCTCTATCACAATTGAAAGATGCTGTTGATATAGAAGTTCAACAAAACTATCTGACTTACAAAAGATCATTCGACAAAGTTAATGTTGCAAAGTTAAGTGTCGATCAAGCAGAAGAAAACTATAGAATCACGCGGGAAAAATACAACTCCCAAATTGCATCCAGCACAGATTTAATTGATGCTGAGGCGGCGCTTCTTCAGGCGAAGACAAGTTACAGCAACGCTCTTGTCGATTATGAACTCGCGAAGGTGCGTTTGGATAAATCGGTTGGAAGAAGGATTTACGGAAAGTAGGAGATAGAAGTTAGAATATAGTAGATAGAATGAATTGAAAACAGCAGAAAGATTACTTAACAAACGGGAGGAAAAGAAATGGAAAAGTCTAAAAGATTTACTGAACTAATTGTCTGGCAAAAAGCGCATGAATTTGTTTTGGGGGTATATAGCGCGACAAAAATGTTTCCCAAAGAAGAATTGTTTGGATTAACATCTCAATTAAGAAGAGCGGCGGTTTCAATTCCAGCGAATATTGCAGAAGGTTATCGTAAAAGAGGAAAGATGGACAAAGCAAGATTTTTTAACATAGCAGAGGGCTCGTTGGAGGAGTGTTATTATTACATGATTTTAGCTAATGATTTAGGTTACGCGAATACGGAAAATTTAAAAGGACTTTTAAACGAGGTTGGAAAACTCTTGAACGCATATTCAAAAAGCATTCTAACTTCTATCTCCTAACTCCTAAATTCTCAACACAATGCAAACAAACGATAAATATTCAATACAAGTAAATAACCTGACAAAAAAATTTGGCAGCTTTACCGCCGTTAACGGAATTTCGTTCAACGTTAAGCAAGGGGAAATCTTTGGCTTTCTGGGCGCAAACGGTGCAGGCAAATCCACCGCGATTAAAATGTTATGCGGAATTTTAGAACCGACCTCCGGCGACGCAATGGTCGGAGGATTCAGCGTGATGAACCAGCCCGATAAAGTGAAAACGCAGATTGGATACATGTCGCAAAAGTTTTCTCTTTACAATGATCTAACGGTAGAAGAGAACATAAACTTTTTCGGCGGCGTTTACGGACTTTATAACAACAAACTTGCAGAAAGAAAAAAGTGGGTCTTGAAGGTTGCCTACCTCGAAGGGAAAGAAAAATTATTAACTGCATCATTACCGGGCGGAATCAAGCAGCGGCTTGCTCTTGCCATTGCTGTTATTCATGAACCGAAAATAGTTTTTCTTGACGAACCTACCGGAGGCGTTGACCCGATCTCAAGAAGAAATTTTTGGGATTTGATAAATGAACTTTCGCAAAGCGGCGTAACAGTTTTTGTAACAACCCACTATTTGGATGAAGCCGAGTTCTGCAACACGATAACATTGATCAATGCCGGCAATATTATTGCAAGCGGCAGCTCGAAAGAATTGAAAACAAAATATTTGACGAACACAATTTTGGAAGTGGAAAGCGATAGAGTTGTTGACGCGCTCGATATTCTCTCGAAAGAAAAATGGGTTGACGAAACATCCATTTTTGGCAATTACATTCATGTGAGCGTGAAAAACGAAAACGAGGGAAGGAAGATGATAAAGCAAGTTCTAACCGAGAACAACTCTATTGATCTGTCGCGTATCGATAAAATTGTCCCAACGCTGGAAGACGTTTTCATTTACCTTCTTGATAAGGATACGAAACAAAATGCTTAACAGAATAAAAGCAATTGCGCTGAAAGAAATTAGACAGCTGAAACGCGACAAGAGAATGCTCTATGTTCTCTTTGTCTTTCCGTTGATACTGCTCGTGTTGTTTGGTTATGCAATCAACTTCGATGTTCATCACATTAAAATGGTCGTTTATGATCAGGATAAATCCGCAGACAGCCGGAATTTTATTACATCGCTCACCAGTTCTGAATATTTCGATCTTGTCGGTTACATTAACGACGAAAGTAAAATCAAAGAAGTGCTCGATACAAAAACGGCGCAGTGTGTCATAGTCTTCCCGCGCGATATGTCGAAGAAATTGTACTCCAAGCAAAACGCAGAAGTTCAAATCTTGATTGACGGAGTTGACGCGAACACAGCATCTTTAATCAATAGTTACATTACCGTTGCAACGGCGTCTTATTCTCAGAAGCTGCAGAACAAAACGTTGGCGGTAATCGGAAGAAAAGCTTATGTGCCGATTGACATTCATCCGGCTTTCTGGTTCAATCCTGAATTGAATTCCACTTTCTTTTTGATACCCGGTCTAATTGTGATGATCTTAATAATAACCGCAGTTGTTTCAATCTCGCTTTCGGTTGTGCGGGAAAAAGAAAGAGGAACGATAGAACAGATAAATGTTTCGCCGCTAACTTCTATGGAACTGCTGGTAGGCAAAACAATTCCCTACGTAATAATTTCTTTGCTGATAGCGACGTTTATTTTAATTGCAGGCTATATACTTTTTGGAATAACCATTCGCGGCAACATCATTTTATTATTTTTTTCAACCTTGTTGTTCTTGTTCGCTTCTTTGAACATCGGAATTATTGTTTCAAGTATTGCCGATACACAGCAGGTGGCTTTTCAGATTGCAACGCTTGTTTCAATGCTTCCGTCAATGCTTCTCTCCGGATTTGTTTTTCCTATAGAGAGCATGCCGCCTGTTGTGCAAATTCTAACAAACATAACCCCCGCAAAATTTTTTATGGTTGTTCTCCGCGGCATTTTGTTAAAGGGTGTCGGTATAGAATCTTTGTGGCCGCAGCTAGTTTACTTGATTGTTTTTTCAATGATATTAATGACGCTTTCGATTGTTATCAATAAAAAATCAAAAATAGCGTGATATAAAAGATCTTCCCTTTTGGAAGAATTGGGATTGACATATATGAAGACGATAATTCAAATAATGATTAAAGAGTTTCTTCAGTTGAAACGAGATCCGCGTTTATTCGGAATAGTATTTCTCGCGCCTGTCATTCAACTTATCGTTCTCGGTTACGCCGCAAACATGGATGTTAACACAGTTCACACGGCTGTGTTTGATCAGGACAAAACCGCGGCAAGCAGAGACTTCGTAGAAAAATTTGAGCGCTCAGGTTATTTCCAAATAGACGATTATGTTGACAGCTACAAGCAGATTGACGACGACATCAACAGCAACAAAGTTCTATGGGCTCTTGTAATTCCAAAAGATTTTGAAAAGAAAATTAATCGCATGGAAAGCGCGCCGGTGCAAACAATTTTTGACGGCTCCGACGGAAATAAAACATCGATTGCGTTTGGTTATCTGCAAGGAATCGCTTCGAGTTATTCAAAAAGTATTTTGCTCGAGAATGCCGATAGAACCGGAATGAAAGTTCCCGCAGCCGGCTCTCTCATTCCAGCGGTACGCGTTTGGTATAATCCCGATCTGAAAACAAGAGTGTTTATGGTGCCGAGCATTATGGGATTGATACTTATGATTATCACCACAATCCTTATGTCGATGGCAATTGTTAAAGAGCGCGAGATTGGAACACTTGAACAGTTGATCGTAACGCCAATAAAACCGTCACAATTGATAATTGGAAAGCTTGTGCCGTTCGGGATATTAGGTTTTATAGATGTGCTTATTGTTTTAAGTGTGATGATTTTCTGGTTTGGAATCGGTGTTAGAGGAAGTTTCGTTTTCTTGGTCGCCTCATCTTTCTTATTTGTGCTTTCAACTTTAGGAATCGGATTATTTATTTCAACGATTTCAAAAACGCAGCAGCAGGCAATGATGGTCGCTCAGTTCGGAATAATGATGCCGATGATCTATCTCTCCGGGTTTGCATTTCCAATAGAGAACATGCCGAAGATAATCCAATACATCACTTATTTGATTCCGCTGCGTTACTACATAACTATTTTGCGCGGTGTTATTTTAAAAGGCGCTTCGTTCTTCGAATTGATACCGGAAACGGGAATGCTGTTACTCTTCGGCATATTAATTTTGTTCCTCAGCGCAAAAAGATTTAAGAAGCGATTGGAATAATCTTGCCGCGAAGAATTGTTTAAAACAAAAAGCCCTCTATGTGAGGGCTTTTCTTTTCAAACTAGATAACTGACGTTACAACGAATAATTTATTCTTGTATAAACATATCTGCCGTTGAAGCCGGAAGGGGACATGCCGCTGAATTCAAGAATTCCAAAAAAGCTGTTTATCTTTAACGCTTTGTCGGGATACTGATCGAAAAGATTATTTACGCCGACGCCAAGAGTTAATCCTTTCATGATATTATATGCCGCTTCTGCATCAACAACCCAAACAGAAGAAAATGTTTGATCTTGAACGGGATTGTTGTTGAAAAGAGTTATCGCTCCATATCGTTCTGCTCTCGCCATAAAATTCCATTCGGCTACGGAATAGTTTGCCTGGAAATTCCATGAGCTTAACGGCTGACCTCTTTCAAATCTTCCCTGCTCAACTCTGCCAAGCAAAGGAATCGTTGTAATTGCCTGCAGTTCAGGCGGAGTTTGAATTTGATCTTTGTTTGTAATATCAGTTTGGTTGAAATTCATTGCCGCGGTTAATCTCAGAATTCCATCGCCAAGCGAAACGCCGTACTTAGCGGTAATGTCAACACCTTTGGTTTTTGTGTCGAGTGCGTTCGTAAAGAATCGTCCGCCCGATGCGTTGATGCCTTTGGACTTCAAGAAGTTTGCAATTCCTGTTCCCGTAAAGTTTTCGGTCAGCACTATTCTGTTTGTAATGTTGATTTGATAACCGTCAACAGTCAGAGAAAAATTATTGTCGGTATAAGTTACGCCACCGCTAACATTCACGGATTTTTCAGCGGTGAGATCTTTTGCGCCTAATGCTTTTGCTGTTGGCGAATTTACCGGGAACGTTCCAAGTTCAAACGGAACACCGCCAATAAAGTTTGTTGCGATTGACGTAAAATATTCTTGAGATAAAGATGGAGCTCTGAAGCCGTTGCTTACAGCTGCTCTTAAAGCAAATCCCGGTACGAGTTCATAGCGTGCGTCAAATTTTACCGTAACGGTCGAACCAAAGTCGCTGTAGTTTTCAAATCTTGCGGCAGCGCCAAGAGTTAATTGCGCTGTTGCTTGGTTTTCCAAATCCACATAAACGCCAACGTTTGTACGTGATTGATCTTGGGCATTTGCCGGGGAGAATCCAGGAAATACCTGAGCGCCAGCTGCTGCCGACTTTCCAGCATTAGGACCATCGAGAATTTTTATGCCGCCGTCTTCGTATGAAGCCAGATCACCGGCAGTAATCTGATAATTTTCCCATCTAAATTCCGCGCCCGCAGCAAAGCTTAACGGGTTATCGGTGCCGATATCAAATTGTCTTACAAAATCAATTGTTGATGTTGACTGATAAAATTTCAATGCGCCCGCATCGAATGATGTTGGGCTTGCCGTTCCTAAGGATACGTTTACGGAGTTATTCACGCTGAAGTTAAACGAGTTTCCGCCGAATGCTTCCGCTGCATCGTAAACCCATTCGCCAAGACTTCCTTTCAATCCGGCGACAATTGAACCGTCGTAAATTTTTGAACCGATAAGAGGAAGAAATCCGCTGGGATAAATTGCACGCACGGTTCTGTCATCGAGAGCTCGTCTATAAAATCCAGCAGACGAACCGTTTCTTATGCTATATCCGCCGAATGCATAGAATTGTGCTCCTTCGGCAACTGGGATTGAACTATTTACGAATACGCCAAGATCTTCGAGATCGGCATCACCGAATCTGTGATTGAGTCTACCGATAGTAGCTTCGCGCGGATCGGGTTGACCGTTGACTGTAAAATATTGCTGACGGGGATCAAGTCCGGCGCGGTCTGTAAAATTATGTTTTCTGTATTCGCCGCTAAGGTAAACTGTTCCGCCGTTAACATCAAAACCGTAACCAAGGTGAACAATTTTTGAAAAACCGTCTGTGACGCTTGCATTCTGATTATTTCCATCCCACGAAAATGTTGCAGAAGTTTCACCGGCAATATTTCCTTCGGCTTCGGAGTATCCTCTCGGCACGCTTGTTACGTATTCACCGTAAGATGCTGAAGCATCAAATCCTTTTTTACTTTTTAAGATTATATTTATTACGCCGGCGATAGCGTCGGAACCATATTGAGCGGATGCACCGTCGCGCAGAACCTCAATTCGTTCGATTGCAGATGCGGGAATTGCATTAAGGTCTGTACCCGAAGAACCGCGTCCAACGCTTCCGTTAACATTTACCAATGCGCTTGTGTATCTTCTTTTTCCGTTAACTAAAACCAAAACTTGATCTGGATTTAAACCGCGAAGAGTTGCCGGGCGAACATGATCTGAACCGTCTGTAATACTGGCTTCGGGTGCGTTATAAGATGGAATCAATGCTTTCAATAAATCCGTTGTTTGTGTGAAGCCCGATTGCTCAATATCTTTTGCAGTGATAACATCAATCGGCACCGGGGAATTGACAACCGTTCTATCTTGAGCTCTTGTTCCCAACACAACAACTTCTTGAGTGCCGATCAAGTCGTTTTGCATTGCAACATTTTGAGTTACAGTTTCGCCGGCTTTTACATCCAAATCGAACCGAACAGTTTTATAACCGACGTAGCTGAATTGAACATGATAATGAGCGGCAGGAACTTTAAGTGTGTACTCCCCGTTCGCATCCGTGTTGGCGCCGATAGTTGTTCCGATAATGGTAACGTTTGCGCCAAACAAGGTTTCGCCGGTTTTGGCATCTTTAACAACGCCTTTGATGCTTCCCGAACTCTGAGCAAATGCCTTTACCCCAAATGAAAACGCGAACAAAACAAGAAAGACCACAAACGTCCGCCATTTATAGGTTGTAGATTTACTGCACATACATCCTCCTCTTATATTGATAGATGAAATAATAATTTGATATGTATTATTGCTTTATTGATCTATCAGAAACCGACCGCTGCCCCGCTGCCTCTTGGATCTGATGCGCCAAAAATTACATGACTGCCGTTATCTATCATTATCCCTTCGGCTAATCCAAGAATTGAAAATTTCCGATTAGCGTCTTCAAACTTGTAACCCATCTTCTCAAGATTAATTCTCACGTCTTTCGGAAAGGAATAATTTTCATAAAAAATTTCATCCGGCATCCATTGATGATGAATTCTTGGAGCCGAGATTGCCTCGGCTATATTCATGCCGAAGTCGACGCAATTCATTATTACTTGAAGCACAGTGGTGATGATTCTTGAACCGCCCGGCGAACCGATGATGATGAACGGTTTATCATCTTTTAAAACTATGGTGGGTGTCATAGAGCTAAGAGGTCTCTTGCCCGGCTGAATTGAGTTTCCTTCCGTTCCCATCAAACCGAATTGATTCGGAACTCCCGGCTTGGCGCTGAAATCGTCCATCTCGTTGTTCAACAAAAATCCCGCGCCGTCAACGACAATTTTGGAACCAAATGCGGAATTTATAGTTGTTGTAACGCTTACGGCATTTCCGTTTTCATCATAAACCGAGTAGTGGGTTGTTTCGTTGCTCTCAACAAATTTTTGCGGGTCACCCGCTTTTATATCTTTGGAAGGAACTGCTTCGTCTTTATGCTCTTCAATTTTATCGAAAATTGTTTTTGCATATGCTTTCGAGATCAATCCTTTCTTCGGTACTTTGAAAAAATCTTCATCGCCTAAAAGAAAAGTTCTATCGGCATAAGTATATTTCATTGCTTCAACAAGTTTGTGAATGTATTCGCTGCTTCCCCAATCATCTTTGGAGAAGTGATAATTTTCGAGAATGTTCAGCATTTCTATCAAAGCAATACCGCCGGAACTGGAAGGAGGCATTGATACAATTTTGTAACCACGGTATGTTCCCTCAACAGGAATTCTCTCCACAGGTTTATATTTATCAAGGTCAGCTTGAGAAATGTATCCGCCTAGAGATTTGATTTGTTTAACAAGCAGCTCCGCCGTTTTTCCTTTGTAAAAACCGTCGTCTCCTTTTTCTTTTATGAGCTCAAGAGAACGCGCTAAGTCTGT
>JAJYMU010000227.1 GCA_021786655.1 Bacteroidota bacterium | reverse complement strand
GTTACGCTGTATTCAAGGTCCTGATGCTTCGCTAGATCTATTTCGCTCACTTTGACTAAGAATCTTATTCCATCCAGTTCAAAATCAATTACGGTCTTATCATTTTCTTTTTCGAAGACGTTTAATTTCCAATGATGACTAGTCATAAATGCAACCGCCGGTGAAAAGGAAATGGAATCGCTAAGTGAGAAATTGGCATGACGAAAAACACCGGATTTCGATCCGTGTTTTCCGGATTTTGGCGGGTTCTTGTACTCAGAACTCGAAGTAATATTTATGATTTTTTCCAACATGCCTTTTCCTCCGCATTATTATCGAAGGAAAAGGAAGAATTTTGAATCAATCGGTCTTAATCATTTTACTTTCTTTGGTGTAATTCACAGACTCCGGATTTTGCAGATGAATGAGTTCGTTTACAAATTTCTTGATGCGTTCGACCGATTCTTTCAATGTAGCTATATCTTCCCCCAGTTTTTTCTTCTCGGCTTCTTTCAACTCATTTTCGATATTGCCGAATGAAAGCAAAAGACTGCTGAGCGGATTATTTATTTTATGCCCGATTGTGCACGCCATTTCCAGAACGGCTTTCGAATATTCGATGTTTTTTAATTCGGATTGCAAATTAAAAATTCTAATACCGGATCTGATTCTTGCGAGCAGTTCTTGATTCTCGACCGGCTTAACAAGAAAATCATCTGCGCCAACATCCAACCCCATGATTCGATCTTTCAGCGAAGAACGTGCAGTGAGAATGATAAAATAAACCAGCTTATACTTATCATCGCTCTTAAGAATATTGCATAGAGCCAATCCATCCAGCACAGGCATCGTCCAATCTGCAACAATCACTTTCGGTTCAAATTTTTTAAGAATCTCCAAAGCATCCTGTCCGTTCAACGCCGTCATAACATCGTAGTTATTTCTAAGAAGAAGTTTCTCAAGAATGAAGCGCGTGTCTTTTTCATCTTCTACTATTAAAACTTTATCTTTCATTTTGACCAAACACTAATTTGTTAATCTTTTCTACAAGTTTATTATAGTCTGCAATCGGCTTTAAAAGGTAATCATCCGCCATGCTTTTCTCAAGGAGCGGGTCTCCAAATCCGTTTAAAGGATAAGCGGTGACAAGCAAAATCGGAACCTTTAGATGTGCATAATTTTTTTTTATATGCTGAGACAACATTATACCGTCAATCCTTTTTGAAAAAAGCATCATGTTCCTAAGATTAATATCCAATATTATCAAATCAACATTACCGCTGTGAAGTTCATGAAGTATTTCATCCACATCTTCCATAATCAACACTTCGGCGCCGAATCTCTTGAAGAAAATTCTGTAGAAGTCTTGAAGAAAGACGTCATCTTCGACTATAATTACTTTTTTCAGCATGTTATTTGGATTTAAATTTTACCGTTATGCTTATCCTTCTGTTGATAAAGCTGAACGGATTTTTTTTGTCTCTCAATCTGGTATCTGCGTAACCGTGAATTTCGTCAATTTGTTTCTCAGGCAGTCCGCCTTCAACCAAAGCACGTTTTGCAGCAAGAGCTCTTTCGGCGCTAAGTTCAAAATTTGTAAAGCCGGTTCCTTTATTGTTAAACTGACGAGCATCGGTATGCCCTTCAACAATTATCTTATTGGATAACTTCGCAATTTCCGAACCGATTTTCTCTATCAATTTTTTTGCCTTTGCTTTCAGCTCGGACGTTCCGATTTCAAAGAAAAGGTCGTTTGCGTTGTCAACCAATTCTATTTTCATTCCTTCCTGCGTCATTTGAATTTCAATTTGATGAGAGAATCCCAAGAGGTCGGTGTCAGCTTTTAGATCAGCAAGAAGTTTTTTAGCCGTCTTATTAAATTCTTCCCTTTCGGCTTCCTTTATTTTTTCCTCCACTTGGGAGTGGGTACTTATCGGCGAAAACTGTCCTTTGCCGTCTATCAGACTTTTTGTTTTGTTGCTGAAGCCGATCGGGTCTTTAAAATATTCCGCCACAGCTCTTTGAACCGCTTCGCTTTGGCTAAGCACCCAAAGCACAATAAACAATGCCATCATCGCGGTTACAAAATCTGCGTAAGCGACTTTCCACGCGCCGCCGTGGTGACCGCCGCCGCTTTTCTTAATCTTTTTTACTACGGGAGAAGATTCAGTTGTGCTTTCCATTATTTCTCTTTTTTATTTCTCAAAGCGGCTTCAAGTTCTTGGAAAGTCGGTCTCTCGTCTGAAAAAATTGTTCTGCGCGCAATTTCTGCTGCAACAAACGGCGGGTTGCCTTTTGAGTAAGCAAGTATATAAGATTTAATAATTTGCAAATCTTGAACCTCTTCTTCAACTATGAGTCCAATATTTGCCGCAATAGGATTTACAAATCCGTACGAAAGAAGAACACCAAGAAAAGTTCCGACCAATGCTGCGGCTACATGATGACCTACTGTTTCGGCGCCTTCGCTGATAGACGCCATCGTTACAATAATGCCCAGAACCGCGGCAACAATACCGAGACCTGGTAATGAATCTCCAACTCTGACCAGGCCTTCCGAGATAGGTTTGTGTTCTTTTTCAAAAGTTTCAATCTCAGAATCCATCAGAGATTCAAGCTCGTGCGGCGGAACCGAACTAGCAAGCATTACTTTCATTGTATCGCAGAAAAAATTCCTTCGGTATTCATCATCTGCGAATCTTGTTGCTTTTTTTAAGATCTCGCTTTTCTCCGGGTTTTCAATATGTTTTTCAATTGAAAGAAGCCCTTCACGCTGTGCAATTAAAAAAAGTTCGCTGAACGCTTTCAACATCTGAATGTAATCTTCTTTCGTATTCGGCTTATGCGAAAAAGTTTGAGGTATATAGCCCGCAATTTTTTTCAGCAGCGGCAAAGGAGATGCAATCAGCAGACTTCCAATTGCAGCACCGCCGATCGTTATGAATTCAGCTATCTGAATCAGCAAAATGAGATTGCCGCCGGCAAATGTGAACCCGCCTATCACAGCCAGTATTACTATTACAATTCCGATTATTACGAACATAGTGTTGTCCTGGTTACGTGCAGAGATTCAATTTGCGATAAGCTTTGAAGCAGCGCTTCACATTTAGAGTTTATATCTCCCCATGTTTTAGCCGGGTCATCAATTACAGTTTCCAGCTCCACACACTGATCGGTAATGTTGGTAAAGCCGGCTGTTCCGCCGGAACCTTTCAGTTCATGAATAACCAGTTTCAGTAATTCCTTATTGCGATGGTTTAATGACTGTCTTATGGATTCTTTTTTTGTAACGAGTGAACTAATAAAAAATCTTTTTACCTCTCTCAAAAATTGTTCTTTCTCCGTAGCCGAGAAAGACATAATTTTTTTCGTGCTCACAAGAAAAGTTTTACCGAGTACATCGTCAATCGCTTTAATCATCGATTCTTTTGACAGCGGTTTGGATACAATTTTTTCTGCGCCAGCTTCCATTGCCGCTACTACATTGTCTTTGTTGGTATGCCCGCTAATTACTATCACCGGAATCTGTTTAACATTTTCAAGAATTTTTAATACGCGCAGCATTTTTATTCCGTCAAGGTTCGGCATCATTAAGTCCAAGATGATCAACTGCGGTTTGTACTCAACAGCTTTCTGCAAACCTTCCAACCCATCGTTGCAAGTAAACACGTCAATATTGTAGTCGGAGAGAAACTTCTTTAAGGAATTTCGAATCACATCCGAATCGTCGATTACAAGTATCTTCACCTTGTCGTTTTCAATATTCATAACTTTATACTTTTTTGATTTTATACTTTATTAAATCGACCGGCGGCTGAAATTTTGATTGCGAAGCCTGGATGGTGTTTGCCTTTACCTTTTCGTAAATCTCTCCGCGCAAAATTTGGATGCTCTTTGCCGCTTCAATTCCGATCTTAACCTGGTTTTCGGAAATGGAAATAATCTTTACAGTAATTTCCGTACCCAGTTTGATTTCTTCGTTTATTTTTCTCGTTAGAACTAGCATAGTATTATTCTGTAAATAAGTTATAGTCTATTTGATATTTGTCTGAATCAAGAATTTTTTGAACTCCATTTTTATCCTCTTGGTTGATGTAAACGGGAGCTTTTAGATTGACAGTGATTTTCTTCGGATCTGCATTGAGAACAACTATCCCGAAAGCTTCAAAGTTTTCTTCTTGCGGGTAGCGTTCGTCAATTACCCGCATACCGAACATCGGGAAAGCAATGTCCGGATTGTCAATCGAGTTAAGCCAATAGAAAAGACTGTCGTCCGGTTTGATAAACAAATATTTCTTAAGCTCTTCAAAACCGAAGAGACCTTTTTCAAACGTGATTATTTTATCTTCGGGAAATTCAATCTCCCCGAACCTATATGTTTTTAGTTTCATATCAACTCACTTAAGAATTACTAAATCTACTCTTCTATTTTTTGCCCTGTTTTCAGGCGTATCATTCGGCGCAATCGGGCGGTACTCCGCATAACCGAGTATCGAAACTTTATCAGGATCAAGTCCGTCTTCTTTTATCAAATAGTAAGCGGTACTCAGCGCGCGATCCACCGATAAATGCCAGTTTGAAGGATACCGCGCCGTGTTAATCGGCACATTATCAGTATGACCTTCAATGCGAATATCATTCGGAAGATCTTTAATAACTTCCGCCAGTCTATTGAGAACAATTTTTGAATTTTCATTTAAGCCGGCTTGAGCAGGCGCAAAAAGCACTTCATCTAAAATATGAATTGTTATACCCTTTTCGTTTTCTTCAAGCTGAATCGTATTTGAGTAATTGTATTCTTTAATCAACCGGTTAAGCTGAGTGCCAAGCGTTTCTTTTGGTCCGATGGCAGAGGTTTTCATTTCCGGCGCCGGATTTATTACCGCTTCGTTTCCAAAATAGTTTCCCAAAGCGTGCGCAACATTTTTGTATTTAGCTGCGTCAATTTTCGAGATTGCATAAAGGATAATAAAAAAACCCAATAGCAAAGTAATGAGATCAGAATATGTAATAAGGTATCTGTCCTCATCGTTTTTTTCCGGGAAAAGATTTTCTTCGGAGCTTAGGCTGCCAATCTGCCTTGCTGGTCTCTTTGCGGCAACATTCCTACCAATCTTGCTTTCATGATTGACGGGATTTCCCCGCTCTGTAATGTCAGCACCGCTTCCAAAGAAATCTCCATCATATTTTTTTCCTCTAAATGACATCTCTTTAATCTATCACCAATTGGTAACCAAAGTAAATTTGCGCTGAATACTCCCCACAATGTTGCGATGAACGCAGTTGCAATGCTTTGAATTAAAACATTGGGATCCGTGCCGGCGTTCGCGAGCGTTATAATCAGACCCATAACGGTTCCGATGATACCCATCGTTGGAGCGTAGCCGCCCATTTTTGTAAATATCTGAATATTGGAAAAATGCCTCTCCTGCATTGCCTTAAGTTCCAGCTGCGCAAGAATCTGCAATGATTCGGCGTCTGTTCCGTCAAGAGCAAACTTTGTCATTTTCCGGGGGAACAAATATTCGAACTTTTTCAAGTCTCTTTCTATCGAAAGTATTCCTTCCCTTCTTGCCTTCATCGAAAGTTCGACAAACGTATTAATCAGTTTTTCTATGTTGTATGTTTTCGGAAAATATGCCAGCTGAATTAATTTATAGATGTTTGAAAATTTATCTAAGCCGAAGCCGATTATTACCGCGGAAAAAGTTCCTCCGAAAACAATTATCAAAGATGAAAGGATAAACAATGCGCGAAGCGACCCGCCTTCAAAAATGAAGGAGCCGAAAATGGAGAAGACACCAATAATTAATCCGAATGTTGTGCCGAACTTTTTTATCATAAATAATTAATCAGAGATTTTGGTAAAACGTTTGCCAATAGTTTATTAGACACTTGAAGCAAATAATCTTGCTGCTGAAGATCAACCACAAGCTTTGCGGTATCGATACCTTGTACCTTTGTCAGCATTGCTTGATAGTTATCCGATTGATTCTGCAGCAAATCATGAATGCTCTGAAACCGGTTTATTTTTGCACCGTTTTCCGATTGCACATTTAGCAACGCATTGTACGCAGTACTTAGATCGTTCAATTGTGTTTGAGTAGGAGCGTTACCGCCGACGAGCGAATCAATTATGTTGTTAACCGCAGTAAAAATTCCCGTACCGGATATTTTTGTACTGGGGATGTTAATTGTTTCGGTAACGTTATCAGAAAGTCTCAGCTTAACTTCTCCGGAATGATCAGTTGCAGAAACAACAGCTTTTCCGTTTACGTCTATCGAAACCGGATCACCGGAATAGTTGGTTCCTCCGAACAAATACATTCCGTTCTGTTTTGTATTAACGTTGTTAACAATTGCCGCCAACGAATCTTTTATAGATTGAGCAATCGAACCGTAATTCGAACTATTCAAAGCATTCACCGCGCTGTTCGATGAACTAATTATGTTTTGAAGTTGTGTAGTCACTTGATCAAGAGAATTTAACGACGACTGCATGAAGCTGGTTGCGCTGTCGGCGTTTTTTACATATGACAAAGTCTTGTTGTTCTGTGAATTCAACCTGATAGCGTCCAGTGCGCCGGAAACATCGTCCGAGACATTCAAAATCTTGGTGTTTGCAGCAAGCTGAGATTGTATTTGAACTTCCTTCTGCGCAACTTTATCGTGGTTGTAGAGATATTGATCGGTCATCATTCCTTCGGTAACTCTCATGATGCTACTCCGTTAAAACATGTTTAATAATGTTTGGATCATATCGTCAGCTATTTTAATCATTTTTGCCGCGGCGTCGTAAGACCTTTGGTATTTCATAATGTTCGTCATCTCTTCGTCAATGGATACGCCTGAATAAGATTGTTTTTGCGTTTTAAGATTCAACATAATCGTATTGTCGGATTGCACTTCATTATCGCTCTGATTTTTATCCAGTCCAATACTGTTCAGTATCGAAGAATAACCGTCGCCGAAAGAAAGGTTGTTCAGTTCGGGAAATTTTGTGTTCACCAAGTTGGCAATCTTGTTGGAAACATTACTGTTGCCGTCAGCACCTTGTACATCCGAAGCCGCTATGTTTCCGGGATCTGCAAGGATGGAAGAATTAATTTTCAGTTCACCGTCAACAACCGCATTAACAACGCCGGAAGGACCGACTTCTCCAAAGAACGGAATTCCATTTGTCGAAGCTCCGGTTGTTGATAGCGTGAATCCTTGCGTGTGAAGTTCATTCACTTTGGAAACAAAAGTATTTTCAAGATTTTCCAAATTGCTCAGGTAACCAGGAATCTTGTTCGAATAAAGATCTGAGAGAGCATTGAACTGACCTGAATTAACAACAGCAACGGAGTTTGTATCGTGAACAGATACAAGGCGAAGTTGACCGTTTATATTTGCCAGTTGGAACTGATTGTAGCCGGATTGATCGGCACCGTATGAGCCGCCAACATTTACCTGAACCGCACCGGAATCACTTTTCTGAACAGAGACATTAACAAGCTGACTTAATTGATCTATCAAAGAATCTCTTTGATCTTCTAGTTCGCTTGCTTTCACTCCCCGCGATTGAGCATCGTAAACCTGAAGATTCAAATCATGAATCTGTTTTAAGTAGCCGTTGATTTGATCAACCGTAGAATTTGCCTGCTGTTGTACCGAATATTGTATATCGGTGAGACCGTTAACAGTCTGTTTGAATCTTTGACTTAGGTTTTGTGCTTTCTGAACTACATTCAATCTTAACTGTGATGAAGTAGGGTTGGCTGATAATTCATTCCACGAGTTGAAAAAATTCGTAATGCCTGCAGATATGCCAGTACTGGAAGGTTCTCCGGTGAGCGTCTCGATCTGCTGCAAAACTACCGATCTTTTGTCGGCATCGGAAAATGTTGATTGGTATTTTCTTATTTGAGTATCCAGAACATCTTGGCGGACGCGCATTACGTCCTGCACTTTAACACCGGCACCATTACCATCAAGATTAGCTTCCGAAGCAAGAAGAACTCTCTGGCGTGTATAATCCGGGTTTCCAGCATTTGAGATATTATTGGACGATACATTAATGGCTTCTTGATACGTGCTCATTGTCCGTACAGATATGTCAAACAATCCGCCGATACTCATATTAAACTCTCTTGTTTACAAGTAAATGTTTATTTGTTCCGGCAGCCATTAACAAAGTTTCTTTTATCAAACCGCGTGAAAATTCAATTACGCCTCTAAGCTGTGTATTTCTGTTCTTAACACTATTTGCCTTTTCTTTCAAGACGCTTCTCAGCTGCAATAACTCATTCATTTCTTTGCCGAAAAAATTTTCCCCTTTGTCAATCATTTTTTCCAATGAATAATCTGAAAGCTCTAGATTGAACTGCTTTCCGATTTCCTTAACGGCTTTAATGCGATTGTTTTCCTCGTCTTCCAATTTTCGCAGCAGTATTTGTTCGCTGCTAATTGTCTGTTCCAACGCCGTATAATCGTTCTTGGTTATAGCCAGTTTCTGATCTTCAAGAGTCTGGATGAGCTGATCAAGATTTTCAGCTTGAGCCCTCATTGAATTAATTAAATGTCGTGTACTCATTGTTCGCTCTCTTTAAAATGATCGAAATAAGTGAGAACCTTATTGATGTAATTTTTAGTCTCATCAAAGGGCGGAATACCATTGAATTTATCGACATTTTGTGGCCCGGCATTATACGCAGCCAACGCGAGCTTGATATCGCCACTATATTGTCGAAGCATGTGGGCAAAATATTTAGTCCCGCCGAAAATGTTTTCTCGCGGATTAAATACGTCGTTTACACCCATATCTGTCGAGGTTGAATCCATTAACTGCATTAAACCTTTGGCATTGGCGCTTGAAACGGCGTTTTTATTTGCAGCTGATTCGGTTAGAATAATGGATTTGATAATATTTTTGTCAACCCCAAATTGATCGGCTGCATCGTCAATGTGCTTTTCATACATGTTTAATCTATCAATTGCTGTTTTGCTTGGCGACACCTTCGTGGAATCCGCCGGCGCTCCCGTGTTGTACATCTTCATGGAATTCATTCGTTCCGAAATTTTGTTGCGTATTTCCGGACTCATTTCTTCGCCGGTAATTTTCCGGTAAAGAAGTTCCGCAATGCCAAGACTGTGCGTCTCGGAGATTTCGGAAGCGATTTTCTGTTCAAAGATTGAATCGAACATGTCGTTGCCGTAACCTTCCTCACTGCCGAATATTCCGTTCGTCGTTTTATTCATACTTTTCAACATCATCGACGTGAGCAAACTTTCAAACTGCTTTGTTGCCGACGCAATTTTATCTTTTTGTTTTTGATCGAACCGTGATTTTATTTCGATCGGTTTCGATAGTTGCCTATCGTTATCTATTCTTAACGTTAACTCTTTCATATTACATTATGATTAGTTCCGCCATCAAAGCTCCGGCTTCTTTAAGAGCCTGGAAAATGGAAATTATGTCTCTCGGAGAAACTTTTAGCGAATTCAACGCAGCCGCAACTTCCTGCACATTGCTTGCGCCCTGTATTGCAACGGTGTTTGTTGAATCCTGATCTACATACGGAATAACATTGTTGAACAAAGTTGTTCTGCCCTGGGAAAACGGTTCGGGCTGAGAAATCATCGGGTACGAACGGATGGTAATATTCAAATTGCCATGAGTAATTGTGACCGGCTGAATCTTAACGCCCTGACCCGATACGACTGTTCCGGTTCTTTCGTTAAGAACTACTCTGGCAACTTCATCGACGGTTACATTTACATTTTCAACTTCCGCAAGGAAACCCATTAAGTTTTTTTGCTGAGCGGGAGGAACAGTAATTTTTATTTCCGCCGCATCGATTGCCTGTGCTGTGTTGGCTCCAAATTTAGTATTCAAAGCAGTTGCAACATTTTCTGATGTTGTGATGTCCGGGTCTTTCAAATAAACCGAAACACTGTTGGGATTAATTTTAGATGTACCGATTGATTCTTTCAATGAACCGCCGCGCGGAACTCTGCCTGCA
This sequence comes from Bacteroidota bacterium, assembly GCA_021786655.1. Lineage (GTDB taxonomy): Bacteria > Bacteroidota > Ignavibacteria > Ignavibacteriales > Melioribacteraceae > Fen-1258. The sequence continues at coordinate 6,194 of JAJYMU010000227.1, read as the reverse complement.
AGCGTGTGATTCTTGGAAATCCTGTTGCCGCTGAAAGTATTTATGTCATATCCGCCAACAGATAAAGGACCTTGTGCAAATCCGTAAACTTCCCCGCCGATTCCGGAAAGCGGCGTCATCAAGAGCGTTCCGCCCTGCAGACTTGTAGCGTCGCCCAGCGATGAAACTACAACGTCAAAGTCAGCACCGCCTTTAAGATTGCCGTCGAGAGTTGCAGTTACAATTACCGCCGCAACATTTTTTGTTTTCAAATCCGTCTGCGGAACAGTAATGCCGAATCTTTTCAGCATACTCGAAACAGATTGTATCGTAAAAGATGAACGGTAGCTGTCGCCGGTACCGGCTAATCCCACAACTAATCCGTAACCGAGAATCTGTTCCGAACTCTTACCGCTTATGTAGCCAATATCTTTTATCCGCTGCGCAAAGACCAAATTGCCGGCAAACAAAAAGATAATTGACCATGCGTAAAATTTTGTTTTCATTTTCATTCCTAGAACAACCAATGTAAAAATTTTGTTATCCAGCCCGGCTTCTGAACATTGTCTATAATTCCATTTCCCTCAAAAGTAATTTCCGCTTGAGAAACATTATATGAGTACACCGAATTGTCGGGGGAAATATCGGAAGGTCTTACAATTCCTTTTATACGGATAGTCTGGTCTTCACCGTTAATACTGATTTTTTTGCTGCCGCTTATTACCATATTTCCGTTAGCGAGAACAGTATCAACAGTCGCGCTGATTTTTGTGCTGATGTTCCCGGTGGTTTTTGTCGATCCGCTTCCTTGAAAATTATTATTTGTGCCCAATGCAACCTGATTATTGGGTATGGTTGAAGTTCCCACATTGCCGGATGCGCTGAGTCCGATATCGCTCTTTCTGCCGGCAGACGTTTCGGAATTGTTCGATGCTGTTGTTGATTCAACTACAAGTATAGTAACCGCATCGCCCGGCTGCGACGCTTTATTATCCGAAAATAATGAGACCTGAGCATTCTTCCTCATGTTCTGTGCAAACATGGATGAGGCAAATACTAAGGAAAGAATTATCAAAATCGTGCGTTTCATTTATTCCACCAATGATAGGTTGTACTTATCAATTACTTTTGCTTTGAAAATCTGGCTTCGGCACTGCACGCTGATTACCTGATCGATCAAACCGTCTTGACGCGCGATGCCTTCGACTGAAACGTCAACACCGTTTCCACCGGTATGAATTGTAACTTTCTCTCCACGGTTGATGACGGGTATCGGTTCAATCATGCTTTGAAGCAACACAGATTTTTCGTTAATAATAATTTTGCTTCTGCAATCTTTCAAAGCGTTCTCTTCAACGAGGTCACCTTCCATTCTGGAAACGTCAATCAATTTTTTGTCGAACATTGAAGGCGAGAGCGATTCATCTCTATCTATTTTTTGTTTCGAAACAAGAACGTTTTTATAAAGCTTAACACGAAGCGTGATTATCGAATGACTTACATTTTTTTTTGAATCGTAAATTTTCACCGGTACGTACGCATACTCGCCGGACATACGGAAATTTTTATCGGTATCGATTTCCAACCGTTCGTTTTGAGGCAGACGGAGTATTTCATATTCGTATTTTTCGTACGAACTCAGTTTATCATGCAGATATATTTTCAGACGCGAGTCGAAAGACTTTCCGTTTCCAAAAACAAATCCAAGCAATATCATCATTAAGATTTTCATTTCAAGATTAAGATCTCTTTAAGTTGTTTGCCATCGTCATCATGTTCTCAACAGTCTGAACCGTCTTGGAATTAATTTCGTATGCGCGCTGCGCCGCTATCATGGCAATCATTTCTTCAACTATGTCAACGTTCGATGCTTCAAGGTAACCTTGATGAATTTCTCCGAATCCTTCCTGACCCGGCGTGCCGATTATCGGTTGTCCCGACGCTGGAGATTCTGCATACAAATTATCGCCCAGTGCTACAAGGCCGCCGTTATTCATGAAGCGCGCTATCTCAATACTTCCAAGCTGAACAACACTGCCGTTGCCTTGATGCGCTGTAACTGTTCCGTCCTGCCCGATTGCGATGCTGGAAATATCGCTTGTCAACGTGAAGCCAGGATCCAATTCGTTTCCGCCTGAAGTAACAATTTTCCCGTCGGCATTTACTTTGAAAGAACCGTCGCGCGTGTATGCAATTGTTCCGTCACTTTTGCGCACCTGGAAAAATCCTTCGCCTTGAATTGCGAGATCGAGCTGATTGTTTGTCGGCGTGATATCGCCTTGAGTAAAAATCTTTGTCGATGCAGCAGGTTTAACACCGTTACCAATTTGGATTTTCGACGTCGAAGTTTCTTCAACTCCCGGCGCGGAGGAAGTTAAGGGGTTAACATGAACTTCCTGGTACATCAAATCCTGAAACTCAGCTTTGTTTTTCTTAAAGCTGGTTGTGTTGATGTTTGCAATATTGTTGGAAATAACCTCTATGTTAATTTGCTGCGCATACATTCCGGAAGCTGCCGTTCTTAAAGCTCGTGTTGACATATATAACTCCTTTAGATTTTTCCTATTTCGTTTGCTTCACCAAGCGAAGCATCGAGAGCGGAAATTACTTTCTGTGCGGTTTCAAATTCTTTATTCAGCGAGATCATCGCTTCCATTTCAACGATCGGATTTGTGTTTGATTCTTCAAGGAAACCTTGTGAGACAGCGAATTCATTTTCCGGTGCGTTCATTACAGTTTGATCTCCAGGTAAGAAATTCGAACCGTCCGTGCGCATCAATTCGCTTGGGCGCGGAACAGCTGCAACCATAATCTTATCAACAATTTTGTCGCCAACTTTAACTTCGCCGTTTTTCGAAATCATTATGCCGGAATTTTTATTCAGCATACTATCTTCCAGCGATATGCTTCCATTTTTTCCCATCACTTTTTTTCCGTTTGAATCAGTAAGTACCCCGTCTTCGCTCAATTTGAATCTGCCGTCGCGGGTTAGTTCAACGCTGCCGTCGTTACCTTTCACAACAAAAAAACCGTCTCCTGAAATTGCAAGATCCAACGGATTGGATGTTTGAAGAATTTCGCCTTGCTGTTGACTTGTAACTTTTTTGATAACGACTTCACCTGCCTGGTTAATCATTTCCGAAAACGGAATCTCCCGTTTATATCCGGTTGAATTGAGATTGGCAAGGTTGTTGGCAATGACATCGATGTTTTTCAACCGCTGATCCAAACTTCTGCCTGCAGCATATATCCCTTTGATCACTATACCTCCTGCATTTTTTTTACTTCAAAAAATTTCAAACGTGCCGCCAATATTAATTCACCTTTGGAAAGATTCATTTTCCGCGCAGCTTTGCTAAGCTGTTCTTCCGTAACTTTGAACACAGCCGGATTACCTCTCAAAATTTTTCTCGATTTGACCAGCTTCGCATCACTTTTTGATCCGCCGATTTTTTCTTCGCGCATCAATCCGATTCTCTCTTTCAACGAACTCAATGATTTACTGTTGAACCTGGAGATGTATCTTCTTACCAAAATAAAAAGCACTATCAAAAACGAAATTGCAGCATACGCCTTGTAGATAAAGGGTATTCGCGTAAACAAAACTAGAAGAACATTTGCATCAGCTGATTTTGTTTCGGCTGTTTCAACTGCTATGTCACGCTGCATTTCAACCTGCGGCACCGGGATGCTCAAAGCCAAAGATTGTTTTCTGCGCGCTTCATCAATCTGCTTTTGAACCATAGCGTGAATGTCAATCGAATCCCCCGCCGCATTTAAAAGTGAATCGGCGGATTGACCTTTTGCGGTCATAACGAAACAAAAAATTATTGCCGTGAACAAAATCTTTTTCATAATGAAAGTTTTCTCTTCAATGGAAATATCAGGTGAATTATTGTGCCTTTAAGCGGCAGCAAATTAAATTCCGCCGATCCTTCATTCTTCTTCATCAATTCGTTGATCAATCTTACCGTTACGTTGGACCTGTATTCGTTTTCGTTTGCAATGCCGGCTATCTGTTCTGTCGTGAAAACCGAAAGCACAACTTTCTCTTTGATATACTTTGTTTGAATTACGAATGCGCCGCTTTTTCTTGACGCGGACTTAAGCAACGAAAAAATACTGGTTAAAAGCTGCTTGATTTCACCTGCATCGGAAAGAATTGTCGGGATATTTTCTTCTAGATCAAGTTCGCATTCCAAACCAAGATTCTGCAGCGTAGCGTTGATGATATTTCTAAATTCTTTAACGATTTTATTAAGGTCGCATGCCTGGCTATTTTGGTTTTTCGGTTTGTTCAAACCGGAAAATCTTGTAAGTCCGGCAATTAAGCCTCTTACTTTGTCAATTTGATTTTTGATATTGCCTGTTGTCTGACGATCAATCGCAGCATTTTCACTTTCCAGCAAATCCGTAAGCGAAAGGATTACCTGAAGCGGCTCGCCGATCTCTTCCAGAATTCCTTCAGCAATATTTCCGATTGCGTAAACATCGGAATCGTTTTTCAGTTTGGACTGGTAGACCTGAAGCTCTTGGTAAAGCTTGTTGATACTGTCTTTCTGCTTGAGCTTCATAATTACCGGCATCACTATTCCAAGAATAATTTGCACTGATCTGTTCTCAAGCGAGACTTCAGAAACTTTTGTGATTGGAGTGTAAAGCGAAAGTATGCCGTGCTTCAAACCGGAATCGTAAATGGGAAAAATGAGCTGATTGACTTTCGAACCGCTGGCGGTGTACGTATCCAAATCCGGAACTATCGTTGGTTTTTTTGATTCGAATATCCAATCAAGAATTCCGTCTCTGTGAATTTTGTTGACCGTGTTAACGTGCTGCGCGTTGGCTTTTTGATTCAACGGAATAAGATGACGTCCGGAATCGTTGAATAAAAACAACTCAACTTCTTTCGCTTGAAGAATTCTTTTTACGAATGACAAAATCAGCGCGTGAATTTCTTCAATCTTTTTTGCTTCTTCAATTTTTTGTTGGAACGACCATAAGTTCTGAACAAAAAAGGTGTACTTCTCAAGCAGATTATTATTGTTCTGATGATTCTCAAAACTGATTAACCTGAGATCGCCTCTCACATCGGAATTTTTCGTGAAGTACTGAAGCGATTTATGGAACGACTCGTACGATCGAGTTTTTTCTTTTATTAGTCTCATACCAAATACTTTAATGATTCCAGTTGCAGTAGAAGCGGTTCTCGATAACCATCAATAAAATGACCGAGCTCGGCTAAATCTTTCACGTGCAGGGTTGTAAACACTACGTTATCCAGCTTCAAAGATTTTTCATAATCCAGATCACCGATTTTCAGCATCTGCGTCATATAATCGGCAAGATGTACTACAGAGGAAAGAGTTGGAGTGAATGAGTTAAGAACCGGCGCATGATGATATCGAACGGTCTCTGTAATTATTTCGGGAATGTTCCAGCTCTTCAGCAAAGTTTCTGCAATTTCACCGTGCGTCATGCCGAAGACTTGCATTTCAGCTTCGGAAAAATCCATTCCGGCATTAATCAATTCATAAACATTTACGAAATCAGAATGCATGAACTTATGAACAATGGATAAGCCGACATCGTGAAGGAGTCCTGCAATAAATGTTTCGTTGCTTTTCTCAAGTCCGAAATCATAGGCGAGCTTCTTTGAAATTGTTGCCGTTATATATGAATGCAGCCAAAAACTTTTTTGATCCAAATATTTATCGGTTTTGTTTTTTATAGTCTCCATCAACGATAGCGCAGAAACAATGTTCCGTATTTCATTGAAACCGAGTATCATAATCGCAAATTCTATCGACGAAACACGTTTCGCTAAGCCGTAAAAAGGAGAATTTGCAATCGTCAAAATTTTTAGCACAACACTTTGATCTTTCGAAATTGCTTTTGCCAGCGTGTGCGGACTCGTATTTATGTCGTTTAACAGTTGCAGGACCTCGTTCAAGATTTTCGGTATCGGTGCCAGCGTATTTACTTTTTTTAGAATCAGTTCCGTCCTGTAACGGTTCTTACTGATATCTGCTACTAGTGTTGTCATGTTTTCTCACTTAGTTGTTTTCTCTAATAGTGATTCCATGTGCCCTCTGAACAAAGGCTCATAGCTTGCTATAAAACCGTCGAGATAATCCATGCTGCCAAAACCGAGTATCTCGATAATATTTTCGTCGAAGATATAATTGTCGTCCCACTCAAATGTTCCGATAGATCGG
>JAJYMU010000282.1:2526-2855 GCA_021786655.1 Bacteroidota bacterium | reverse complement strand
GTTTTAATCAATCTACTTTTTGTAATATGAAAAAAGCGACCTCGTTTATATAAAAATCTTATGCCCAAAGTACGGCCCAAAAAGAAACTTATTGAAATACCAGATATGCTGCCTAAAAATGATGAAATAATTGTTGGAATAAGTTGTAAATCATTTTGAGATACAAGATATCCAGCGAAAGTAAGGATTGTTTCATCCGGTATGGGCAATCCGATAATGCCCAAAGCCATCGAGGTAAATAAACCTAAATAACCATATTGCTCAATTAGATGTAAGGCAACTTCTTGAATGGTCAATCCTCAATAATTTTTAAAATAGTTGGCAAAACA
>JAJYMU010000282.1:0-2516 GCA_021786655.1 Bacteroidota bacterium | reverse complement strand
GGAATGGTAATTATAAACCCGCCGATAATCGCAATCGCCAACGGCTGATGCATTTGCGCTCCGGTTCCAATTCCAAGCGCCAACGGCAACAACGCAGCAATAGCGCCCAACGCCGTCATTAAATTAGGACGGATTCGTTTGGAGACCGCGTTTATTATAGCTTCGTTCACATTGTTAGTTTTTCTCTCTTCGCGAAACTGTAAATATGTAAATATCGAATTCTCGCCTATGATTCCAACAATCATAATTATTCCGGTGTAGCTTCCAACATTTAGCGGGGTTCCGGTAATAAACAAAGCAAACACGCTTCCGGCTAAACCTAAAACGGCAATAAAAATAATTGCGAGAGAGATTTTAATATTTCTGAATAAGAATAAAATTACCGTAAACACCAAAAGCACGGCGGAAAGTAGAATCATAAGAAGTTCTGCAAAAGCGTGCTGTTGTTCTGCGTATGCGCCGCCGTAAATAATCTGGTAGCCTGCAGGCAGCGTAATTCTCTTAGACATTTTGTTTTGAATTTCTTTCAGAGTGCTTCCAAGATCGCGGTTGTTAAGCCGTGCGGTTACCGCTACCATCGGTTTTAAGTTTTCCCTCTCAATTTCGGCAACGCCTTTTTTTATTTCGATATTTGCAAATTCATTTATCGGTTTTATTCTGCCGTCTTTCAGAAAAAGAAAATTTTTGTTTAAGTCGCGGTCGGTTTTATCATAACCTTTTTCGAACATCTTGATGTTGACTAATTGATTTTTTTCTAAAACGCCGCCAACAATAGTTCCCTAGATTTTTGTCTGCATCTGAAATTGAAAGACGCTTGGAGCAATCTTATACTTTGCCAGTTCCTCAATTTTAGGTACCGTATGAATTTCCGGACCGGCAATAACAATCCCATTAAATACATCGGCGGTTCCTTGAACATTCGAAACAACTGCAGCAACGCTATCGGCAATTTCTTTGAGTCTTGACTGATCGTCGCCGAAAATTTTTATTTCAACCGGCTGAACTGAACTCATCAAGTCGCCAAGCATGTCTGTAATAACCTGTCCGAAATCGATGCGGAGCGAAGGAAGAGCCGCTTCGATTTTTTTTCTTATTTCATCCGAAACTTCCGTAGTTGTTTTACTTCTTTTCTTTTTCAGCTGAATGAGATAGTCTCCACGGTTTGGTTCGGTTATAAAAAATCCCATCTGCGTTCCTGCTCTGCGCGAAAAACTTTCTACCTCCGGCGTCTTTAATAAAATTCCATCCACAACCTTCAACATGCGGTCTGTTTCATCTAAAGACGTTCCGGGCGGGCTGCCAAAATCCAGCACTATCGATCCCTCATCCATCTCAGGCAAAAATCCGGAAGGTAATTTTGGAAGTATCAATATTGCAGACACAATAAGTACTACAACAAAAGCAATAGAGATGTAAGGGCGATTTATAAAAAAGTAAACCCAATTTCTTTTCTTGAGTCCTTTAGAATCAGATTGAATTGAATGAGTTTCTTTTGACAACAGAAGATAAATAACCGGCAGACCGATCCATGTTACAAAGAAGGAACAGAGAAGGGTAATGATCATCGTATCGGTCATAACCTTAAAATATGCGCCGGCAACTCCGCCCATCAAAACGAACGGAAGAAAAATTACAATTGTACTTAACGATGAACCGACCATTGCAGGCAGAAGATATTTGACTGCCTTGCCGACAAGATTAATGCTTTTCTCTTCCGGGTTTTCTTCGTGCGTGCGGTGAATTTGTTCGATCACCACAATAGCATCGTCTATAATTAAACCTATTGCGGCGGCAATTGCGCCGATAGTCATAATGTTAAAAGTGTAACCAAGCGAGAGAAGAACAACTAGAGTTAATCCTAACGTAACGGGAATTGTAATCAAGATTACCGAACTTGCTTTTAGGGATTTTAAGAATAAGATGGTAATAATTATCGCAAGCAAAAGTCCAATCCACAGAACGTCTTTGAGACTGCTGATTGAATCGCCCACAAAATCCGCCTGGTTGTAGAACGGCTTTAACTCAACATTCTTTGGTAAAATTGTTTTTAATCCGGTTAATTGATTTTTCACCCCGTTAACAACATCAATCAAATTTGCATTGGGTTGTTTTACTATCGCTATCAAAGGAACATCTTTTCCGTTGGCGTTGATTCGAATATAATCTCGCCGCTCGGAAATTCTAATTTCCGATATGTCCTTAAGTGCAATTTTATTCTTAGCAGTGTTTATTATAACAGTATTTTCAAGCTCGCTTTTTTTATTGATGGTTGCATCGGTAAGCGTCAAATATAAACGGTTGTAACTTATCTCAAATCCGTTTGAAGCAATGAAGTTACACTTTGCCAAAATATCGGCAATTTCTTGAGGCGTAATTCTCAGGTTGCTCAGTTTTAACGGATCGAGAATAATTTGGTACTCTTTAACCTTTCCGCCGATAATTGCAACATCCGAAACGCCTTGAACGCGTGAAAGAAAAGGTTTAACTGTAAATTCTGCAAGCTGGCGCAATTCAAT
>JAJYMU010000296.1 GCA_021786655.1 Bacteroidota bacterium | reverse complement strand
CGAAGAGCGGCACAAAAAAATTCCAACGAACAAACTGAACGAAGTTTTATTGCCGGAAATAGAAAACAGTCCGCCGCCAGCTTCACCAACGGGTAAGGAAGTAAAAATAAAATACATCACACAGGTGGGCGAACATTACCCGATCATTATGTTTTTTGCCAGCAACCACAAATTCATACCGGACCACTACAAACGCTTTCTTGAAAAAATGGTAAGAAGGAATTTCGGATTCGAAGGCGTGCCGATAACACTATCGTTTAAGGAAAAATAACCATCAATTTTTTCTCTGCGCTCTAGCGATCCGCCTTAGGCGGACTCTGCGTGCTTTGCGGTTAAACAAAAAATCAACCGCAGAGATTTTGCCTACCGGCACCTGTCTACCGACAGGTAGAGGCAGGCGCAAAGAAGACGCAAAATTGAGAGGCGTCTATTGCGAGAACCTTTTGGCACTCCGATTTGTTGTGGCAATAAAGAAAAGCAATTTTTTTAAGTTTATAGCCTACACAAACTGTAGGACGAGACTCTGTCTCGTCCGCATGCAAAGTAAAAATTATAAAACTAAGTGAGCGATTCTACCAAAGGCAGACAAGTCAGAGAATCGCTCTACAAAAAAAAGGAAGAATTAGTAATGTATGTTCTAAAATATTTCCGTGTAGATGACAACGCAGAGATAGAAAAATTTATTTCCGAAAACGGATTTGCAACATTGATCACCGGCGGTGAATATCATGCCGCGACCCACATCCCGATTGCGCTTGAGAAAAACGATTCCGGAGAAAAAGTTTTGCGCGGACACATCGCCAGAACCAATCCTCAATGGAAAACGTTTGAAACCAATCCTAACGTTCTTGTGGTTTTTCTTTTCCACGTGCATCATTATATCTCGTCATCCTGGTATGATCACCAGAACGTTTCGACATGGAATTACATGAGCGTGCATGTGAGCGGACAAATAAAAATTATAGAGGGGAAGCCGCTCTATGAAATGCTTGCGCGGCTTACTACCAAGTATGAAATCGTTTCCGCTAATCCGTGTCAGTTGGATTCGCTCCCGGCTGATTATGTTGACAAGCAGATGAAAGCAATCGTCGGATTCGAAGTGAAGATTGAAAAAATAGAAGCTGCGTTTAAGCTGAGCCAAAACCGGAATGAAAAAAATTATCAGAATATCATTCGCGAGTTGAAGTTATTGAATGATCATAACGCAGCTGAAATGGTGAAACAAATGAGCGCACCGAAAAAAGGTGCAGACTAAGCGGCGGTAGTTTTAAGGTTGCGCCCGGCGTTTTATTTTTCTCCCGATCACTATCATCACCACACCGAAAATGAGAGTTGCAAAAGCAACTAGAACAAATATTTCCACATCAGCAAAAAGCAAACCCGCTCCATGAGTTGTTCTCTGAATAAATGCTGATAAAGCTAGAATGCCTGCTAAAGCGCTGATGAGAAGCAAAACGCCGCCTACGATGAGCAAACCTGAACTAAATATTTGCTTCATTTGAAATAAAGAAATTAAGTGATAGAAATTGTTAACCTTTTTCTTAGATCAAGTTCTATTATTCTGTAGAAAGTTGATATTTGTATATCGCTTTTACCGGCTTCTATGCGGGATATGTAACTTTTTTTCGTCCCGGTTTTTTCTGCGAGTTGTTCTTAGGTTAACTTTGCCTTTGTTCTTTCTTCTCTAAGCATTTCACCTAATCGAAACGAGATTGAGTCTACTTCAAATTTATCTCTGCGGGCACTTCCTTTCTTTCCGTATTGTTTGTCCAAGTGTTTTTCAAATGTGGTTATTCTTTTCATCTTCTTTCCCTTTAGACTTTTCAGTTAATTTTTTTTCTGTTATGGTTTGGACCCCCGCAAGACGGGGACAGCCAAGGAAGTATAGCGGAACGCGAAACGTATATTCTATGCAAACAACGACCTCACTTCTTTCTTAGATAATTTTATGATCACCACTGTGAAAAATGCTGAAAAAATAATTGACCACGTGTACGACCAAATTAGCATTGATGTCTTAGTAATGTTCATTATTCTTTTATCAATACTGGTCATTGGTTCTATGCCCCATGGCGCTAAGTTGTAGTAATCAACCAGCGGCGAAATAAGCAAGAATATTATTGAAACAGTTAATCCGTACACCAGCACGTTGCGCCATAGGTTCTCAAACTTTAGAACGAAAGTTGCCGCAACGAACACAACCATACAAAGCAGCAATTCAATTGCGTGCTCTATAAAGTAGGGAGTGTAATTGATATCCATCGGCGGATTGAATTTTCTGGTGAGATCCTTTATCATGATAATTGCCGAGACACTTTGCAGTGTGAATATGCTTCTGAGCAACAGAAGAACCGAAATCGCAATTAATATCCACGCGTAAGTTTTTACCGTTCTTTGATTCTTTGCTTGTACATAAGATGCTTCCATTTTCCCTCCAAGTTATTTTTTTATCGTTATGTTTTTTCAGTCATGGTTAAACCATGACAACTAGAAATTATTATCTATTTCTTAATTTCATTGCAAATACAGATAGATCAGGAATTGTATCATTTGTCCCATAAGTCTTAACTGAATCGAGGAACGCGGTGTTTGAATTGTCGCAAATTATTGTTTTCTCATTTTTGTAAAAAAGTGCAACAACAAACGAGTTTTTTTGCGAAACGAAATAATGATAATCTGCATTTTTAACTTTTGTTGAAAATCCTTTTGCCGAAGGTGCTTCGTGCTTCGTGATGAAAGTCAAATAATAATCATATGTAAGTTTTGACAAATCGTTATCGAAATAATCCAAATATAAATCCCCAGCAATTCTATTGTTCTCTGACCCAACATCGCTCAAATAATCTTGGCTTAAAATT
>JAJYMU010000268.1 GCA_021786655.1 Bacteroidota bacterium | reverse complement strand
AAATCTCTTGCCGATCCTTGTATCGGCACTCATACCTTTTCTCACCAAGTCAACGTTTGCGCCGACGCTTTCGCAGAAGTTTGCAAGTTCGTTCATATAAGTAATTCTCATTGCGAGGTAAGAGTTTGCGGCATACTTTGTTACTTCCGCGCTTTCCGGATCCATTTCCAAAATCGGGTTGCCCTGGCGCACAAACGGTTCATAGAGCGCGCGCATCTTCTCAAAAACTTTTTGAGACTTAGCGCCAACAATAATCCGATCCGGCTTCATGAAGTCTTCGACTGCAAATCCTTCTCGTAAAAATTCCGGGTTGGAAGCGATTTCAATATTTTTGAGTCCGTGGTTTTCAAATATTTTTGTGACAGATTGCAATGTGCCGACCGGAACAGTGCTCTTGTTTATCACAACTCTAAATTCTTTATCACCGGATTCTTTCAAAATTTTTGCAATATTTTCAGAAACGTTGAACACATATTTCAGATCAGCCGAACCATCCTCATCCTGCGGCGTTGGCAAACACAAAAAAATCATTTCGGATTCGAGCACGGCTTTTTTAAGATCGTTTGTAAACGTTAACCTCTTCTTTGCAACGTTGCGCTCGAAAAGAATCTCCAATCCCGGTTCGTAGATAGGAATTTCGCCGGCGATAAGTTTTTTCAATTTGCCGTCGTTGTTGTCAACGCAAATAACATTGTTTCCCATCTCTGCAAAACATGTTCCGCTGACAAGTCCGACATAACCTGAACCAACAACTGATAAATTCATTTTATAGTCCCCTAATTTGAGTAAACAAAATCTTTATCTATTTCTTTAAAAGGTTTAGCCAATAAATCTTTGGCAGATATTATTCGGTCTTTCACTTTCCAATCAATATTCAGATCGGTGTCGTCCAATAAAATTGATCTCTCGCTTTTCTTGTCATAAAGTGCAGTGCATTTGTAACTGAATATTGCTTCATCGGATAGAACCGAAAAACCGTGAGCAAATCCAACGGGAATCCATAATTGAAATTTGTTTTCTTCGCTAAGTTCAACCGAATAATATTTTCCAAAAGTCGGCGAGCCGAACCGAATATCGACAGCCACATCCAAAACTTTTCCGGTTATCACACTGCATAATTTTCCTTGAGCAGAAGAGCCGATTTGGTAATGTAAACCTCTGACTGTCCCTTTGACTGATTTGGAAATATTATCCTGAACAAAAAACGGATTCAGTCCGCCTTCAATATATTTTTTTTGATTATAAGCTTCGAAGAAATAGCCGCGTTCATCCGGGAAAACATCTGGTTTAACAAGCAGCAATCCATCAATAAATGTTTTTTCAAATTCCAAAACTCACCTCAATATTTTGGGTTCTGATGCCAGCGCCAAGCCGTGCGGATTATATCATCAATTGTGTATTTCGGTTTCCAGTTCAAAATCTTCAGCGCCTTTGTATTATCCGCAACAAGAATTGCTGGGTCGCCTTTACGGCGTTTAGCTATTCCAAACAAAATATTCTTGCCGGTAACTTTCTCGGCAGTTTTGATTATCTCCATCACGGAATTTCCCGAGCCGGTACCAAGATTAATTATTGTTGATTCATTGCCACTCGATAAATGTTCAAGTGCTTTAACGTGCGCGTTGCTCAGGTCATTTACATGGATATAATCGCGGATGCAAGTGCCGTCCGGTGTGTTGTAATCATTTCCAAAGACAGAAACTTTTTCACGTTTTCCATTTGCAGCTTCAAGCACAATCGGAATGAGATGCGGTTCGGGATTATGACTCTCGCCGATTTCGCCCGAATCATCAGCGCCCGCAGCATTAAAGTATCGCAGCGAAACATATTTCATTCCGTACGCCGATTGAAAATCTTTCAGCATCATTTCAATTATCAGTTTGGTATTTGCGTAAGGATTGATCGGGTTCGTCTGCGCTTCTTCTGAAATCGGAACCTTACCCGGATTGCCGTACACCGAACATGTGGACGAGAAGACAAAATATTTCACTTTGTTCTCTGACGCAGCGCGAATCAAATTATAACTGCCCACTACATTGTTCTGGTAATAAAGTTCCGGATGCTCAACCGATTCTTCCACATAAGCAAAAGCAGCAAAATGAACCACGGCTTCCGGAGAATATTTACGAATCACTTCCGAAATTTTTTCAGCATCACGGATATCAACATTTTTAAATTGAACGCCGTCAGGTATTGATTCTTGATGCCCGCGGGAAAGGTTATCGGCAACAATCACTTCATCATTGCTTTTCGACACCATTCTTGCAAAGTGAGAACCAATATATCCGGCTCCGCCGGTAACTAAAATTCGCAAGTAGTTTCCGTTTTACTTTATTCCAAAATACAAAATATTTTTTTCACGAAACTTAATTATTACTTGTGCGCAGCCTGAACGGATTACGAAACATTCAAATACTGGTTCCAAATCTTGTACAGTTCGTACGTAGCTTTTACATCCTCGCCGCAGTAAATCGCAATATCTTTGATTCTTCCGGCTTTGTAAAGTTCTTTTACTTCCATTCCGGTTATACCTTTCGATTTCGGCGATTCGACTCCGAATGAGTGACAATAAAAATCCAGATTGAATTTTTTTGTGATCCCGTAAAACGTGAACAGTTCCAGCAAATCAAGATGAAAATTCGTATCGAACCGGTTTCGCATTAGGTTTTTTGACGGCTTGATTTTGTTGATCGCCGAACGCATCATGATAAAAGGAATATCGAAATTGCGCCCATTGAAGGAAATAACTTTTTCGGCTTCGTCAACATATTTCCAAAAGTATCTCAGCATTTCCTGTTCGGTCAACGGTTTGTACTTTGTAATTTTTTCTTCGGCTATCCATTCGTCGTTTGTTCCGCCTTCATAGAGTACCATCGATTTTTCTTTTTCAGT
>JAJYMU010000289.1 GCA_021786655.1 Bacteroidota bacterium | reverse complement strand
TAGCTGTTTGGCAGTATTCATGTCTATCTTGGCTCTAAGTTTATTGATATATACGTCGATAACGTTTGTGCCGCTGTCGAAATGAAAATCGTAAACATGTTCAATTAGTTTTGTTCTGGAAACAATCTTGTTCTTGTTCCTAAGCAGATATTCGAGGATAGAATATTCCCGCGGCGTTAAAATAATTTCTTTATTGTCCCTCAACACTTTATGAGCCACCAAATCCATTCGCAGATTATCGATTGTTAATACATTGCTTTTCTGGGTCTCTTTTCTTCTTAACAGCGCTCTAACACGCGCAATCAATTCTTCGAACGCAAAAGGTTTTGTTAAATAATCATCGGCGCCGCTATCGAGCCCGTCCACTTTGTCTTTTGTGCTGTCTTTTATTGTAAGTAAAAGAATCGGCGTCTCAATGTTATTACTTCGCAGTTCTTTTATCATTTGAATGCCGCTCATCTGAGGCATCATTATATCGCTGATGATTAGATCGTACTCTTCATGGAGTGCGCGATCTAAACCTTCTTTTCCGTTGCCGGCAGTATCTACCTGGAAGAGTTCTTCTTCCAAACCTTTTTTTATAAATGAGGCGACTTTTTTTTCGTCTTCAACTACTAATATTCTCATATCGTTATGCTTAATGAATAGGACTGGTTGATAAAAAAATTATTTCATCAAAATCATTTTTTTTGTTTGAACAAAACTCTGTCCTGAGCCGTGCGAAGGATCAACGACGCGCAACTGATAAAAATAAACGCCGGAAGACAATTGATAGTTTTGAATTGAGAATTGAAAATTATAAATACCCGGCTGCTGATATTCGTTTATAAGAGCAGCCACTTCTTTTCCAAGTACATCGTAAACTTTTAACGATACAATTCCGGCAACGGACAACTGATAACCGATAACCGTACTAGGATTAAACGGATTAGGATAGTTCTGGTAAAGCCGCACATCACTCGGAATACTTGAAGTTTCTTTTTCCACCGAAGTGATGGTTGATTTATCTCGTAAGTAAATTCCGCTTGAAAGCGATGAGCAATAAATTTTACTCCCGCCGGATTCTGCGAGCGAAATTATATTTAAATCCAGCAAACCATCATTCTCCGTCCACCAGACATCCCCATCGTTGGACGATGCATATACGCCTTCACCGTACGGCGCAACATAAATTGTATCGCCTTGCGTTACAAGCATATCATAAATATCCGTATTAAAGAAAGCTACTTCCTGCCATTTGTATGGCGAAACCGATTTCTGCGCGCGGTAAATCGATCCGTGAGTTGCGGCGAACAAATAATTTGTTGTCTCGGCAAGTTTCCAAACATTTTTTGAACCGGCACTATTTAATCCCCAATTATTTTCTGTCCAGCTTTTGCCGCCGTCGTCGCTGATCAAAACGCCGCTTGATTGATGCCCCGCCAAAAGTCTTGTTCCTGTTTTGTGAAAATTATTAACAAAACCGAACGCCATCACGCGAGAACTGTTCCATGTTGCGCCGCTGTCGTTTGAATAATAAACAAGCGTCTCGTCAAAATTATCAATGCCTCCGGCGTAGTAGTTCTTGCTATCGGCAAATAAATAACTGACGGTTTGGTTCAGCGTGCTTTTTACCCAGTTAGATGAAGTTGTCGGCGTCTGATAAAATCCGTTAAGTCCGCCTGCAAAAAGTTGCCCGTTATATTTTGTTATGAATGTAAATCCTTTAAAAGTTTTCAGACCGTTACTCATTAATTGCCACGTGGTTCCGTCGTCGGAAGTCCTATAAATTCCATTGTCATTATTCATCAAAACGAAAAGTTTGTTCCCATCCAGCGCCATATCTCTAACGCTATTTTCCACCAATCCGTTATTTGCCGCCGCCCAAGTCACTGCATTATCGGTTGATAAATAAACCCCGTATGTTTTTGTCCCGATAAATATGTTTGAGCCGTTAACAAGGATTGCGTTAACCCACCGGTCGTAGATGCCGGCGTTAGCGCTTACCCAGATAGGATCAACATATTTTACAATGCCGTAACCCTTTGTTCCCGCAAGCAAATTGTTTCCTGAAAATGAAAGTGAAGCTACCGGTAAATAAAATCCGCCCAAAGTTTGCCACGAACCGTTAAGATTGTTGGCGTCGCTGTAGAAAACACCAATATCTGTTCCTGCATAAAGAATTCCGCGATACTCAGTCAGCGCGTTAATGCTTGGCGGAGAATTCTTCATCTGTTTCCAAGTAGCACCGCTATCCGCTGACGTAAAAATTGCATTCGCATTGGTGCCGACAAATACTGCACAGCATGAGAAAGCAAATGAAGTAACGGTCGTATCAAATCCAAAATCTTTTATTTTTTTCCAGGTAGATCCGTAATCTGCGGATTGATAGATCGAATTGTTAGCGCCCGCGTAAGTTTTAGTTCCGCAAATGCCTAGAGAGTAAATAGTTGGCCCGCCACAATTGCATATGTTAGCAGGTGACCAATTTTTTCCTTTCAGCTTGAAAACGCCGCCGTATTTCGTCCCGGCCAGTACATTGCCGCCTGCGTTTATCAAAGCTGTTATGTTATAATCTGATAATCCTGAGTTATACCGCGCCCATAGATTTCCGCTGTTGGTAGAGTGATAAATACCTTTGTCGGCAGTTCCGATGAAAATCTCACTTCCCAAATTTGTCATTGATGTAACATCGATACCGGAAATTGGACTTAAATTTTTCCATTGAGCGTACTGAGAAAGAGGAAAGATAAGTAAGAATGATGTGAGCATTAGGATTTTCATAATAATGGTTTTTGATGCGGAAGATTTCCGATCTCTCAAAATGCCCACCTTTCACTTTATTGAAAAGTTATTCAGCTATAAGGTAAAATAGACTGATAGAAATTTCAACTAAAATATGTACTGCGGTGCAGACCC
>JAJYMU010000037.1 GCA_021786655.1 Bacteroidota bacterium | reverse complement strand
TCTGCACGCAAAAAATATTTATAGTCTTTACCAGAGATTTTTCAATTGCTAGAACAATCGCTTTCTTTTCCGGTCTGATGCGGCTTTTATCAATCTCGATGTGCTGGATATAAAAATCGCTATTGTTGCATTCCGGGAAGAGTACGGATAATTCCCATCTGAAGTGATCGTTCAGATCTCTTTTCACAAGAGAATCATCATAAGGGATTTCGAAAATTTTGAAAAAATTATTAGGCAGCGCAAACGAAACTCTGGATGAGCCCACAGCTTTTCTTTTTGTCGCTCTGTTAAACGACTCCTGTAGGATGCTGATAAATTTTTCTTCAGGCATACGAGGTGAAATACTTTCGAGGTGAACCGCCTGTTCAACATTTTCAAGATAAAACGAATCGTCTTTGTAACTGATCTCTACAATCTGGAGTTTTGTTTCAGTTATATTTATTCCGGCGTGATTGCTAAACATGTTCAGTCTATTGTAACCCGCTTTTTGATTTTTTCAAATTTTGTTTTGCCGATTCCTTTCACGTTCAAAAGGTCACTGATTTTTTTGAACCGTCCGTTTTTCTTTCTATACTCAAGAACATTTTCAACCGTTTTTTTGCCAAGGCCTGGTAATGTTAAAAGTTCGGAAACAGACGCTGAGTTCAAATGAATAATTTTATCTGCGGATGCAGCTTCAGTTTTTTCTTTCGGCTTTTTTCCTTTTGAAAAATCCAAAAGTTCACCTTTAGAAGCAATCTTTTTTTCCGAAGTATTTGTAGTAGAATCGGAAATCTGTGGATCACTCGCAGCGGCATTAAAAAGACTATCTTGAGTTTTGTAGTCGAATTCGAGGTAATTCTTGTTTTGCGATAAATCTTTGAAAAGATTCACCCCCAAACCGAGAATAAAAGCGAGAACGATAAAGAGAATAACGTTTGTTTCGGTTTTAGTAAATCCGAACTTTCGAGATATTTTTTCTAACTGTCGAATAATCCCCCCGATAATTATTCATTGGAGATACTAAGAATTTCATTTTAATGACTCGGTTTTATGTTTGGCATTTTCTGAAGTTCTTTTAACAATTCTTTTTCTTTCGCTGTCACGTTTTTAGGAACATAGATATTGACTTTCACCAATTCGTCGCCGGCGCCGTGACTGTTTAAATGCTGAATGCCTTTTTCGCGCATCTTCAAAAATTTGCCGGCTTGGGTTCCGGGTTCAATTTTAAGTTTCGCTTTTCCATTTAAAGTCGGTACTTCAACTTCAATACCCATCACAGCGTCGGGATAGCTAATGTACAAATCATAAATCACATTGTCCCCGTCGCGCGTAAACAATTCATGTTGAAGTTCTTCGAACACAACAATTATATCTCCGGCGGGACCGCCGTTCTTTCCGGCGTTTCCTTCACTGCGCAACGTCATGTAATTTCCGTCGCTCACACCGGCGGGAACATTAATCTTAATAGTCGATTCATCCTGAATTCTTCCTTCGCCGGAACAAGTTGTGCATCGCTCGGCAATAACTCTTCCCGTTCCGCCGCAATTATTGCATGCTGCAATATTCACAAACTGTCCGAAGATTGATCTAGAGACTTGACGAATTTCACCTGTGCCGTTGCAAACCGAACATGTTTTAAATGCTGCCGAACTTTTTGCGCCGGTACCGTTGCAAGTAGAACATTTATTGTACTTTTTGATTTTTACTTTCTTAGTAGTGCCGGAAGCAATTTCTTCAAGCGTAAGTTTGAGCGTAATTTTCAGGTCGGAACCAGGTGTGCCGGTTGCACGCTGCCGCGATCTTTGAGACGCTGAACCTCCGCCGAAAAAATCATCGAAGATAGATGAACCGCCGAACGCTCCTCCGAAAATATCCGAGAAGTGACTGAAAATATCGTTCACATTTGTGTAGCTGTGAAAATCTTGTCCGCCTCTTAATCCGCTGTGACCATACTGATCATACTTTGTGCGCTTCTCGTCGTTGCTGAGAACCTCGTACGCTTCGGCGGCTTCCTTAAATTTTTCTTCGGCATCTTTGTTACCGGGATTTCTGTCCGGATGATACTGCATCGCAAGTTTTCTGTATGCTTTTTTTATTTCGTCTTGATTTGCGCTTTTACCAACGCCGAGTATCTCGTAATAATCTCTCTTTGACATGATTTACTTAATCCTCTTTCTTGGAATCGTTTTGTGTGTCTGTCCCATCGCTGGTTTCATCGTGAGACGTTGTCTCGGCGCTAACAACAACTTTCGCGTGGCGTATGACTCTATCTTTATAAATGTAACCCGGTTCAATTACTTCAAGCACGGTATGAGGCGCAACGCCCTCAGCAGGCTGCTGCATCAAAGCTTCGTGAAGATTAACATCGAACGGTTGACCTTTTGCATCGATCCGTTTTACACCCTGGCTGTCAAGAATTTTTCCAAATTTTTCGAACACCATCAACAATCCTTTTTTTGTTGAATCGGAATTGTTCGGTTCGTCAATATGCGCGAGCGAACGTTCGAGATCATCATAGACTTGTAAGACGCTCCGTATGAAAGGTTCCGCCGCATATTTTATGATGTTCAACTGATCGTTTTCGTTTCTTCTTTTGAAGTTCTCGAAATCGGCAACTTTTCTAAGAAGCGTGTCTTTCAATTCAGCATTCTGTTTTTCGAGCGCGGAAATTTTCTCAAGCGCGGATTTTAATTCCGCTTCCGTGGTGTCTGATTCGATCATCAATTTCTCTTTCTGTGTTTCGGAATTTTCAATTCCTTCAATCGGTATGCTGTTCGATTCTTCAGATTCTTCTTTTTGTTTTTTATTATTCTCTTCCATGGTTCCTTTGTGTTTTTTCAATTCAATAGTTTGAGTAATATTTATCTCTGTTTGGTTAATTCCTGCGTTAGCTGTTCGGCTATATAAACTACAGCGG
>JAJYMU010000332.1 GCA_021786655.1 Bacteroidota bacterium | reverse complement strand
ACTGCGCTGAAATTGAGGCGTTCATCAGACTCTTCTAAAACAATTATCAGCGTTCCCGTTCCTGGAGAGCCGGGACATACATTTGGCGTGTTGGGCAATCCGACTTTAACGCGTGTCTCTTATTTTCTGATAGGGATCGTGAATCCGAGAGATAAAGGTGTTGCAAACGAACCGGTCTCAGGCAGCGTTTGGGTTAACGAACTGCGCGTTATTCAGGCAGATCAAACTCCGGGCTGGGCGTATAATGCAAACGCCTCTTTATCACTTGCAGATTTGATGAAGGTTAGCGCTAACATAAGTAAGACAAATCCTTTCTTTCACAAGTTGAATGATAGGTTTGGAACGCGGGACGATAATATGAACTGGGGCATCGCAGTCGATTTTGATTTGCTGAAACTTATTCCCGCAAATCTTGCCGGCAGCAATTTTCGTATTTCATATTCACGAACCGAACAATCCACTAATCCGCTATACATTCCGGGCACCGATATTAGCATTGCCGATGCCCAGACGGAAATTCAGCGCAGCATGACAGAAAAGAATGCGAGTCCCGCGGCAATTGATTCTGCTATTGCAGCTCTTAAAAATAATTCGATTACAAAAAATGTATCGGAATCATGGACTTTATCCAACATCAAATTCAAAGTTCTAACCGACCTCTGGTATATTCGAGACATAATTAACAATCTCAGCTTTGGTTTTAATTACAACAAAACAACGGGACAAAGTCCTACAACAACCGCCAGCAGTAATTGGCAATGGAATGCGAATGCAAATTATTCGGTTAATCTCAGTCGTGATCTTTACTTTAAGCCGGCAGACATTCCGATCATCGGCAGCTTCTTTAATTTGTTTTCGGATTATCGTGATCTAAAAATATATTTTGCACCCCAGACAATTACTTCATCACTCACTGCAACACGCAAAAAATCGTTCACACAGATTAGAGGAGCAGTAAAAGATCCGAACGTACAAAGAGATTTTACAGCAACTCGCGGTGCCGGTTTTACATGGCAGCTTACAGAAGGCGGATTCTGGAATTTATCACTCAATTATAATTTTAACGTTTCTTCTACTCTTGCGTATCTGCTTGTTGCCGATAGTACGGGTAAAATTGAAAAGCCGGAAGGACAAATCTGGCGCGCAATCTTCGGCGGACAATTTTTTGGGAGAGATTTTCTCTACAAACAGTCGGTCGATCTACGTGCGAGTCCGAGACTTCCTTCAATATTTGATTTGAACCGGTATATTACTTTAAATAGTTCGTACTCAAGTTCATACAGTTGGCAAAACACTTTTCAGCAGGGCACATTGGGAAAAAGCGCCGGTTACTCGAATAGACTTTCGCTTGGGTTCACCGTGAGACTTAAATCCATTTTTGCGCCGTTGTTCGCGGAAGAACCGCCGAAAGTTCAGCAAAGGCGCCAGCCTGAACAGCAGCAACATCAACCGGTTCCAACCGGAGGAAGAAGGAGCGGAAGAGGTGCGCCGCGAAACATCCAAAATCCAAGTGAAAAACTTAACGGCACAGAAGCAAAAGGAATCGTTAAAGATTCCATGCTAACAAAGCAAGAAGAATTAAAAATTGCAGAAAAAGATTCTGTGGAAACGCCAAGCAAGATTATGGCGAGTCTGGAATATCTTAAACTTTTCTTTAAGACAATTCTTTTTGATTACGATGTAATAACGATAAACTTCAACCAGACCAGTACCTATACCGGCGGCGGATTGGTCGGCGACGGAACCGGATTCAATAATTTCTGGGGCTTCAGTCAGTCTTCATCAAAAGGTCCGAACAGATTGTTTATGCTTGGTCTTTCAAACGACCTTGGGTTAAGAGCGCCAAACGGAAATCTTCAGGACAATTATTCTCAGAAGAATGATATTGTTTTTAAAACTTCCAAACCGCTGTGGGAAGGAGCGCAACTTGATCTGACTTGGAAAGTCGGCTGGGGAGTTAACAGAAGCACAACTTTACAAACCGATTCACTCGGGAATGTTTCAATAACAAACGTTCTTTCAACGGGAACGATTGACAGATCGTTTTTGAGCTTACCTCCAACTTTCTTTTTGTCTGTATTCGGAAACGGAATTAAGAAAGTTCATGATCTTTATGATCCGAATGCCGGTGATCCGAATGCCAGTTTGTCAAATGCTTTTCTGAAAGGATTCGAGACATTTTCTTTCCTTGAAAAAATTCCAATTCTCTCGAAGTTCTTCAGATATATTCCGCGACCGAACTGGACGTTCACGTGGACCGGTTTGGAACAATATTCAATTTTCAGTTTTGCGAAACGCGTTACAATCAATCACGCGTACGTTTCAAATTACAGCGAAGGATGGAAAATCAATCCGGATGGATTCAACGAAATCCAATCTCAGAGAGTCGATTACGGATTTTCACCTTTGGTCGGCATTACGATGAACTTCGATAAATTTTTTGAAGGTTCTTTCCAAGGCACCGTACGTTATTCGGCAAAGACTTCTTACAGTCTTGGTTTAACCACTCATAACGTTACCGAAGGATTCACAAAAGACATAAACATTTCTGCCAGTTATCTGAAATCGGGATTTGATCTTCCGCTCTTCGGAATATCCTTGAAGAACGATTTGGAAATTTCATTCTCGTACACAAGCGCTAAAACATCCAGCGTGATTTTCGAAATGGATAAGTGGAAAGACGCTGGCACGCCTCAAGAAGGTAAAACCAGCACAACCATCGAACCGAAAATAAAATATGTGATGAGCTCGCGGGTAACCCTTTCAATTTTCTACCGTAGAACCAGCATCGAACCCGAAGGCGCTTCAAGAATTCCTCCTACAACCACAAATGAAGCCGGAGTTGATGTTAGGATTTCGATTCAATAACTTTAATACATGGCGCAAATGAAAAAAAAACAAAATTCTCTG
>JAJYMU010000247.1 GCA_021786655.1 Bacteroidota bacterium | reverse complement strand
GGTTATCTTGGTTAGGGGTTGAACTGACAGCTAATTTACCGTTTGATAGCACCAACCAAGCCCAGCCAGAACCAAAACGGGTAGCTGCAGCATTATTAAACTGTTCCTTAAATTTGTCAAAAGTACCGAATGTACCGTTGATAGCATCCAATAGCGCTCCCGACGGTGAACCTCCTTTGTTTGGTCCCATAATAGTCCAGAACATTGAATGGTTGTAGTGACCGCCACCATTGTTCCTAACTGCAGCAGGAAGCTTGGAAATATTCTTAAATAACTCTTCCAAGGATTTTCCTTCTAAGTCGGTACCTTCAACGGCTTTGTTCAGATTAGCCACGTAAGCAGCGTGGTGCTTTCCATGATGAATTTCCATGGTGCGAGCATCTATATACGGTTCCAACGCATTGAAAGCGTAAGGCAACGCAGGTAATTCAAATTTGCTCATTATTTTACTCCTAATATTAGATTGATTTATTTTATTGTTTATTGCTTCAATTTTTTTAAGACCGCCCGCTACAGATAGAAATCCGAGCGAGGATAGGAAATTTCTTCGTTTCAAATTCTAAACCCCAAAAGACTCGCCGCAACCGCAAGTCTTTTTCGCGTTAGGATTGTTGAATACAAACCCCTTACCATTTAATCCGTCACTAAAATCCAAAATTGTACCGGATAGGTAAAACAAACTTTTGCCGTCAACGAGAAGTTTTATTCCATCTTTTTCAATGACCATATCTCCTTCTTTCTGTTCACCATCAAAGCCCAATTGATAGGTTAAGCCTGAACATCCGCCTCCTTTTACACCGACACGTAAACCGTATTCATCAGGAATACTGTTCTCAGATTTAATCCTTTTAACTTGATTGATTGCTTTTTCGGTAATATCTATTTCATTTTGAATTGCTATTGGCTCGTTCACTGTATTACTCCTTTCATACTGAGACCGAACTGTCGGTCTTAACTTCTATAACACTTTTTTGGAAAGAAAAATTCACTTTCCATGAATTATTGGACATTCGCTTCAATTCGCCGCTTTTTTCAAGCTCTGTAACGAAATCTTTCGCAATTATTTCGGCATCATGCCGCTTTATGTTAATGTCTTTCTTTTGAAAATAGCTAATAATGGCGTACTGAATATCTCTAAAAAAAATGTTTGAGTTATAAAACAACGGATATTTTTCTTTCATGAAATTGAAAAATACCTCCCGACTAGCTAATAAGTCTTCTAAGTGATTCATAGTGTCTCCAATATTAACACGAAATTGATAGATATAGTTCTCTGGAATGCAGAGTACAAACTATAAAAGGTGTGTAATAAATTCAAGAAAAGGTTGGTTTAGATCATAACCCGAGAATTAACAAGCACGATTTAGCGAAGTTAACCAACGGTTCAAAATAAATTCCGAAAAAGATTACCGGTAGCATCAGCACAGAAACCAAAACCGTGTTTGAAAATGAGGTGGTAATTGCAACAGGTTCTTTAGCCGGTTTTACCAAGTACAGATGTTTTAGAACGCGAATGTAATAGTAAAGTGATACCACCGTATTTAGTAAGGCAATCACTGCAACTGCAATCATCTTTGCATCAACAAGAGCGATAAACAAATAGAGTTTACCAATGAAGCCAGCAGTAGGAGGTAAACCAGTTAAAGAGATTAAGAAGATTGCGAGCGAAACACTTAAAAAGGGAGAGGTGATACCAAGCCCGTTATAGTCATCAATATCTTCGGAACCGATTCGGTTAGCGATTAACATCACGACAAGAAATGCCCCGAGATTCATTAAAAGATAAACTGAGAAATAAATTAGTATCGCTATCAATCCTTGGTTAGAGAATACAACCAATCCTAACAAAAGATAGCCGGCATGAGCGATGGAAGAGTATGCCAGCATTCTTTTCATGTTGTTCTGCCAAAGCGCAGAAAAATTTCCTAAGGTCATTGTTAGAATTGATACGGCAATAATTAAAGTCTTCCAATCAAAAACATTTATTAAGTGCCACCACCCATTTGGATCTACATAAGAAACGAAAGTTGTCTTGATAAAACGAATCAGCAGCGCGAAACCAGCTGCTTTGCTTGCAACTGAAAGAAATGCAGTAATTGTAATTGGCGCGCCTTCATATACATCCGGTGTCCAGAAATGAAATGGCGCAGACGAAATTTTGTAACCGATCCCGGCGAAAATTAAAATACACGCAAAAGCGAGAGTAAAAAGATTAATCTGGGGACCTTGAATTAGCGAATTAATTATGTACAAATTTGTTGTACCTGTGAGACCGTAAACCAAAGATATTCCAAACAACATCAATCCCGATGATACGGCGCCGTACAATAAATATTTTAGTGATGCCTCGCTGTTTCTCTCTCTTAGTTTTGTGAAGACGGCTAAAACGTACGATGAGAGAGACATCAATTCCATCGAAAGATAAATTAGTATCAAGTCGGTAGCCGAAATCATGAAGAACATTCCCAAGATCATACCGAATATCAAAGCGTAGTATTCACCAATTCGGTCGTTGATTTTTTGAATTTCTTCCGATTGAAATGAAAAGAGTATAATTAGAAGAGAAGATATGAGCACAATGGCTTTAAAAAATATTCCGAACGAATCTACAGTAATCATTCCGTAAGAGGAAAACATTGATGCGGAATTTTGGAAAGCGAAACCGTTCATTCCGAATTGAGAAATAGTTAAGTAACCGGTTCCGATTATTCCTAAAAGCGCGATGTACGGAATTAATTTCTTATCCTTGTGAAGTACTAGATCAGCTAGGACCAACACGACTAACGCAACAGAAAGAAATATTTCCGGAGTTATAAGACTAAGCGAGTGATATAAATTTGTATTTGCCATTTCTAATTTTATAATCCGCCAAGTGAAGTTGAATGAATTGTAGTCGTTACAAAACTAACCA
>JAJYMU010000297.1 GCA_021786655.1 Bacteroidota bacterium | reverse complement strand
CTAATCCTTGTTTCATACGAGATAGTAGAAATCGTATTAGTCTTTCTCGCGCTGCATCTATTCAAGCCAGAAACTTTTAAAGATCAATTCACTGATATCGTTGTTGGTTATTTAGGCGGCTTCATAGGTCAGTATCTGCTAAAAGAAAAGAAACTATTTAACTTGCATTTGCTTCATCTTCCGCTTTACGTACACTTAGTAGCGTGTTACTCAGCATTTACCGTGGCATTTGTCTGGGTAGGTAATTACCGGTATCACTACAACCAGCCGTTTTTCAATTCTCCAGGACTAAACTGGTGGGCGTTCGTTTTATGGTTTGTGGGTCTTATGATGCATTTTGAAGCATATTTCTTTTTCAAAAGGGTCTTCAAGAAAATTTATTTGCTGTTAACCGTTTCCTGGATTTGGTTTTTTGCCGGGCTTCTTACGTTTGAATTCATTGGCTTTTTTGTTCTAAATATCCGGAATGAGAGTCATGGAATAAATGCCGCATTAGTTCTTGGTTTGATTCATGGAACAAGCGCATTGTACACATTTTATTTAAGCGCGCCGCTCATCGGAATTGCAGTACTTGAAATATTTAAAAAAATCTTTTTTGTTGCCCGACAAAAGGCAGTTCTTAAAAGGACCTAAGTTGAAATGAGTGATAAACCCAAGAAGCTAATTTCAAAGATTGTATTCGGCTTGGTTTCAGTTCTCCTTCTTGCATTCGCAGTTTACGGTGTGGTTTATTACCTGTACTATCACTACAATGAAGAACTTACGGTACGATTGACAAAAGACGTTATTGTAATCAACGACTTAATTTCAACGATGTACCTTGTTAGAACAAATAATGGATACATCGCCATCGATACTGGATTTGATAAAGCCATTGTCAAAAGAGGTTTTGAGTATAATCGTATTAAGCCGGAAGATGTGAAAGCCGTTTTGATTACTCATTCAGACCCGGATCACCAAAACGTTGGCGAATTGTTTTACAAAGCCAAAATCTATTTCCCAAAAGAAGAAAATGAAATGATTGAAAATAAAACTCCACGATTTAGTTTTCTTCCTTTCATAAAGAATTCAAATTATTTTAAGAATTATACATTGGTTAACGATAACGATTCATTAATCATTGACAATAAAAAAGTAAAATGCGTTGCTCTCTCTGGCCATACTTTGGGATCGATGGGATTCATTATTGATGGTAAATATTTATTCTCCGGTGATGCGTTCAGAATCAAAAATGGAAAGATTGCATTGCCCAACAGAAGGTTTCTTGTGATGGATATTGAGAAAATGAAACGTTCGATTGAAAAGGTTTCCAAGTTAAAAGGAATTAAATACATCTTCAGTTCGCATTCCGGTTCTACAGCCGACTTTGCATTTGCAGTTTCCAACTGAAAAGTTTTTTTCGTTGCATTAATTCCAAAGAAAATTGATATTTTGTTCCAACTAAAGAAACAGATGAATTCTTGCTCCGTCTAAATCGGCGAGTATTTTTCAAACAAAAAGCTGAAGGCATATTATGAAACCACTTAAACAGTTTTTTATTTCCATTCTAATTCTCCTCTATTTCCAACCGCTGGTAGCGCAAACCGAGGATAAATCCATTCTGAACTTGAACCGGCTTTTTAATAGCCGTGAATTTTTAGGAGAGAGATTCGGTCCAGTCCGTTTTATTGACAACGGGAAAAGTTATACGACTCTTGAGGCATCGAAAGATACCGTCGGAGGAAGAGACATTGTAAAATATAATACCGAAACCGGCACAAGAGAAATTCTGGTCCCAAGTTCGTTGCTAATTCCGGAAGGTTCAAAAGAACCGTTATCAATCATAGATGACGGAAGATCACCGGTCAGTTGTTATGAGTGGTCGCCGGATAAAACTATGCTGTTAGTGTTTACAAATACAGCACGCGTTTGGCGTTACAACACTCGCGGAGATTATTATGTTTTGAATCTCAACACACATAAACTTCTAAAGCTTGGCGGTAATGCAAAACCTTCCACGCTTATGTTCGCAAAGTTTTCTCCTGACAACAAAATGGTAGGGTATGTAAGCGAACATAATCTTTATGCCGAAAACTTATCGGATGGAAAAATCACACAACTAACATTCGACGGTTCAACAACGACCATTAACGGGACATTCGATTGGGTCTATGAAGAAGAACTCGATGACCGAGATGGATTCCGCTGGAGCCCCGACAGCAAGCACATTGCTTACTGGCAGCTAGATGCATCGGGAGTGAAAGATTTTCTTTTGATCGACAATACCGATTCTCTCTACTCATTCGTTAAACCGGTTCAATATCCTAAAGTTGGAACTACAAACTCCGCATGCAAAGTCGGTGTGGTTAGTGCCGATGGCGGACAAACCGTTTGGATGAAAGTTCCCGGTGATCCGCGCAACAATTACATCGCAAGAATGGATTGGGCTGAAAGCCCGGATGAAATTTCAATTCAGCATTTGAATAGATTGCAAGACACACTTCAAGTTATGCTCTGCGATATAAAATCGGGAGATGTAAAATCTATTCTTACCGATACCGATAAAGCCTGGGTTGATGTTGTTGACGATATGCATTGGTTCAACGAAGGAAAAGAATTTACGTGGGTCAGCGAACGCGACGGATGGCGTCACATCTATACGGTTTCACGCGACGGCAAAGATGTAAAATTAATTACGTCCGGTAATTTCGATGTCATCGAAATCGCAAAAATAGATTTTGACGAAGGATGGATTTACTACATCGCATCGCCGGATAACGCAACGCAAAGATATTTATTCAGAGTTTCTTTAGACGGCAAAGGTAAGATCGAAAGAATCAGTCCGGCTGATGAAGTTGGAACGCACAGCTATCAAATTTCCGAAGGCGCTAAATATGCTATTCACACATTTTCAACCTCCGACAATCCGCCGGT
>JAJYMU010000214.1 GCA_021786655.1 Bacteroidota bacterium | reverse complement strand
TTGCAGATACCAATCGATTGTATCGCTGATGGCATTTTCAAAATTGAATTCCGGTTTCCATCCGAGTTCATTTTGGATTTTCGAAGAGTCGATTGCGTAACGTCTATCATGCCCGGGGCGATCTTTAACAAACTCAATCAGTTCTTCACCCTTTCCCAATTTTTTCAGAATCAATTTAACAATCTCTATGTTTTTCATCTCTCGACCGGCACCAACGTTGTAAACTTCGCCAACTTTTCCGTTTTCAAGAACCAACTCAACGGCTTTATTGTGGTCGATCACGTAAATCCAATCGCGCACATTTAATCCGTCGCCATAGACAGGCAATTTTTTGTTGTTGAGAGCGTTAATAATCATAAGCGGAATTAGTTTTTCCGGAAACTGAAGCGGGCCGTAGTTGTTCGAACATCTTGTGATTACTACCGGCAATCCGTATGTATGATGAAACGCAAGCGCCGCCATATCTGCAGCCGCTTTGCTTGATGAATATGGACTGTTGGGACTTAATGACGTTTGCTCTGTGAATAATCCGGTCGGACCAAGACTTCCGTAAACTTCATCGGTTGAGACTTGCAGAAATTTTTCTACGTGATATCGGCGTGATGCTTCTAACAAAACGGTCGTTCCTATTACGTTTGTTCTGTAGAAAATTTCCGATCCTAAAATGCTCCTATCAACGTGAGATTCTGCGGCGAAATTTACAACAAATTTTATTTCAAATCTCCTAAAAAGATAATCTACCAGTTCATTGTTTGTAATATCCCCTTTTATGAAGTTGTAATTCCTTTTCCCTTCAACCGGCTTCAAGTTTTCAAGATTGCCTGCGTAGGTCAGTTTATCGAGGTTCACAATGAAATAATCGTCGCGTTTAGAAAGGATATAATTGATGAAGTTGCTTCCAATGAACCCCGCGCCGCCGGTAACCAAAATATTCATAAATGATAAATGTTAAATTATAAATGATAAAGTTAACTATTCCGCTTTGTAGACTTCGAACTGATTGAACCTAAAATTCGCTTAAGTTCTAGAGATTCCCTTAACAGATATTCTATTTCTTCGTCTAAACTTTTGATCTCTTTAATTATCCGCAGCCAATAATTTGTTTCTCGTATTTCTTTTAGAGCAATATTTATCTTATTGAAAAAATCCGGTTTTGATATTGCACCTTGGGCTTCTTCATAGTTTGCACCGCATGACGTAGAAGACTTAATAAGCTGATAAGAAATTAGTTGATACTCCTTATTCTTTGGTAATTTTCTACAATACTTAACCGTTCTAACCGCAAAATCAAATAATCTTTTTCCTAATCCCTCATCCATTTCTAAAATTTATAATTTCTAATTTATCATTTATAATTCACGGCTAATATGTTTTTCGTTTCACTCATCAAAACGCAAACAACCCGAAATAGATACCGGTCTGGATAAAAAATGAATTGCTACTGAGATCGCCCGGCACATTATTAATAGTTTGATCGTTATTGATTTTCCACGAGCTGCCGATTGTTGTTATGTATCCGCCACCGACACGGAAAGCAACAAATCGGCTGATTGGTATGTCAACGTTCAGCGTCGGAGCGATAGTGAAAAATGAGTTAGTAATTTTATCGCTAACTTGGTTGGTCATCACGTTTCCACCGTTGACTTTTCCCCAAACGTTATCCCAAGTAAAATTTCCAGAGTTTTGATAAATCTCAACACTCGAAGATCCGGCACCTAAAATTGCGCCGACTGAAACTGCAATACTTTTTATGAACGGTAAGGAATATTCAACCGTGATTCCTCCCAAACCGTAATTGTACTTTATTTCTTTATTCAATCCTCCAACGGAACCGGAACTGCTGTTCGATCCACTGAAACCAATACCGCCAATTCTCAAATTATCAACAAGCATAATGTAAATATAGCCGGAGCCGCCGATTGCAAACGTTCCCGAACTCGAGAGCTTCCCGATTCCCATTTTTTCTACTTGAGTGTTTATCTGATCGATGTTTGGGAAAACAAAAATTGGTGCAACGCCGCCTGCCGCGCCGAATCTACCTACCCATCCTACTTCTTCGCCTTCCTGAGCAAACAAAGGAACCGCAAGAACAAATAATAAAAGAACGGATAATAATTTTTTCATAGGATTAAGACGTGTGACTTTTTGATGGGTGAAATTAGTAATTCCAAGGACAAAATAAAAATTTAATCATCATTATGTGACGAGAAATCCAATTGAGTGCAACTATGTAATGGCACACGGATCAAAAAGATTAAGACGGATTCCTAATTTTCTTTTTTTCAAAAGGATTGCAGAAAAAATTCTGCTGCTATTTCATCATCTATACTTAGCATACTAAAGAAGAAAAAATATTTAAATGATTTGAAACAGTTTTTGTTGTGAGGAGAAAACAAAAGAACAAGCAGAAAATCTTTACAGAATGATTTTCTAATTTGAACTTCTAAAACAGTAAGCGAGTTTGCATAAAAAATTTTTGATAAAGTTGTTTCTGAGTCATGCATTTGCGCAATCATCTTCGATGACTGCACAGACTCATTGTTCAACCTTGCAAACGGATTTTTCAACTCTGCAAAGCAATTGTGCGGCATTGAAATGACGTAAGTTGACTCTGAGATGACATCCGTCAAGTCTGAAATTGCATTTGTAAACTCTGAAATGAGGCAAGTTAGACCGGAAATGGCAATAGTAAAGCTTGTAATCGTATATGTAAACTCTGCAACGACATTTGTTAGTCTTGCAATGATACATGTTGATCTTGCAATGAGATAAGTTAGCTTTGAAATGTCTCAAGTTTGATCAGTTATGAGTCAAGTTATATCTGAAATGTGTTTTTTGTGAAAAAAACGTTTTTTACAAGTATGGTTGCATCAGAAAAATGCCGCCGATAATTTACGGCGGCATTTTATAGAAGTAGATCGG
>JAJYMU010000097.1 GCA_021786655.1 Bacteroidota bacterium | reverse complement strand
GTTTCTTTTGCGTTAAGCGTGCAGAAACCTTTCTCGTTGGAGTCAACACAGATTGAACAAACATTTTCTTTTATCGCCTTTAGATATTTATCCATAAATTTGTCCCAGCAATTCTTAAGAAAAATTACAGATTAGTTTCAATAAATGGAAGTCACAAATAAAAAATCCCAGGTGAAGAGAATCTTTGATTCTATTTCTCACCGTTATGATTTTCTGAACCATTTCCTAAGTGTCGGAGTTGATGTTTACTGGCGCAAGAAAGCGATCCGGCTTTCCGGTATGTCGGATCAAACTAAATTATTAGACATTGCATGCGGAACCGGAGATTTTGCAATCACTGCAAAAAAGTTTGGCGTGCAATCAATTGTCGGTGCCGACCTCTCGCTGAATATGTTAACATTTTTCAAAAAGAAAGCCGATTGGATCTGCGGCAAAGCTGTTGAAACTGTTGCCGAACATTTGCCGTTCAAAGACCGGTCATTCACAAATATCACGGTAGCATTCGGTGTGCGCAACTTTTACGATATACCGCAAGCTTTCCGATCGTTCCACAGAATACTTTCTAGCGGCGGGAAGGTTACGGTTTTGGAATTCCGCTTGCCTGAAAATTTTTTCGTGAGAAATTTTTATCTGTTTTATTTCAACAAGATATTACCGTTCATCGGACGGATAATTTCGAAAGACAAAGAAGCATATACTTACCTACCTGAATCGGTAGGCGAGTTTGATAGGAAGGTTGATCTCGTTGCAATCCTCAAGACAAGCGGTTTCTCGCAAGTAGAAAAACATTCATTCACGTTTGGATTGGTTCAAGTTGTAATCGCTGAAAAATGATTTTAATCTTTTTGATGATGTAATTTTCTTTTGGGAATATCGTTCAACAATAGACTATCGTAAATGCAACCCCATCCTTTTGTCCCTTCCCCTTGTCACGAGAAAGGAAAAACTGAAAGTGGTTAACCATTATTTATACTTCTTTTCTATCTCTTCAACTTTATTTCGTTTGTAATCCGAAACACCTACCATCAAACCGGCTGTTGTTACAACAGCGCCAACAATTTGGTAACCGGTAACATTTTGACCGAAAAAAATCATCACGAACGGGATTATTGCAAGATAAACATTTGTGTAAGGCACCCAGAAATGCGCGGAGAACTTTGCAAGTTTGAAAAATCCGAAACTATAGATGTATCCGCTTAATCCGGCAAGGACAACAAATAAAATCGGCAACCAATTATTGGGAATGATTGTCCCTTTGAATAATGAAAAGAACCTATTGTAATCCACTCCGGCAAAGGTACTTTCAATTTTACTTTCGGTTTCTTTCGGCAAATCTTTTTTCAAAACATATTCTTCGCCCACCTTCTGATAATTTTCGAGCAAGAATGATTTTTTCGATTCATCAACTTTTGCAAGAACTCTGTTTTCAAATGTCGCAGCTTTCACACTATCGGGTACATTTGCGCGCACCCAACTGCCGATAAAAGGAATGATAAAAAGCGCTGATGTTATGAAAACCATTTTCCAAATTTCCCGCCATACAACAAGCGCATTCGGTCCCACTCCCTTCAGTGCCGTCTGAACAGTTTTGTTATTAAGAATTTGCTGCGAACAAAGACAGCAGTTTATAATTATCAACCATAGTATTGCCGTTGAATCCAATATCTGACTCGGATCTGTATGTTCTCCAATGATACGCGGGATGTACGGTACGGCAAGACCTAGCACAACCAGAAAAATTCCAATCCAATGTTCTTTACGAATCGAAGCTTTGAACATGAATTTTCCGAAGAAAGGCAGGAACGCTAAATAAACATTAACATATGGAGCGAAGATATGAGGAGAGTAATAACGCGGCAAATAAAAGAACCCGACATTTTCGATTACGCCGGTGAATGCGCAAATCATAATCGTGATCATCGAGATAACGCCGGGCCAGAGGTATCTCATTTTCTTACCGCGAGCAACTTCGATAATTACAGCAACAACAGCCCATGCGAGTTTTGAAATTTCACGCCACCATGTCATAACACCGGGTGAAACGCCAACCTCTTTATTACCAACGAACCCGGGCTGATTGCCCATCCAGTTCAATAGATATTGACCACCAAGAGCTCCGTTTATAATTGACAGCCACACGATCAACAGCAACCATTCCATAGAACAAAGTCCTCAACTACTTGAACAATTAGTAATTAATTTATGTCAAAGCTTCAAGAGAGAAAATTTTCCGCTGTAAGAATGATGTCGAATTTATTTGCGCTCATGAAGCTTCATCAATTGCTCTTTCATTTGGGCGATTGATTTTGCCCGGTGACTAATTTTATTTTTCTCATCGAGTTCTAATTCCGAAATTGTCTTGTCGAATCCGTCAGGAATAAAAATGGGATCGTAACCAAACCCGTTTTTACCGCGCGGTTCTTTTATGATGCGGCCGTTCAATTCACCAATGGCTTCAATTTCGTTTTTGCCGTCGTAGAAAACTGCATAGCTGATAAACTTTGCTCGATGCGGTTCCGGAAAATCTTTAAGCTCAGTAATAACTTTTATATTGTTATCGTCGTAAGTGCATTTCTCTCCGGCGTAACGGGCAGAGTACACACCGGGTCTTCCGTCAAGTTGTTCAATGGCTAAACCGGAATCGTCAGCGATAACTGGGACATTGTAAATTTTATAAATCGTCTTTGCTTTTATGTGGGCGTTCTCTTGAAATGTTGCGCCCGTTTCCGGAACGTCAATACTATTGCCGAGGTCGTAGAGAGAAATTATTTCGAACGGCGAGTCTGCAAATAATGCTTTTACTTCTTCAGCTTTTCCTTTATTCTGAGTTGCAAATAATATCTTCAAAATAAATCCAGTTTAGTTATTTACCTGCCCCTTTCATTCCCCCTCCTTGGCAAGGAGGAGGATACATGGGAGGTTAGCTAAATTTGTTTTAACAATTCGTTCAACTCTTGTTTCCC
>JAJYMU010000123.1 GCA_021786655.1 Bacteroidota bacterium | reverse complement strand
AAATGGACTGAAGGACGTACTGAATTAACTATGCACTTGAGAAAGCTTATTGGACCGAATGTACCGATAGTCTTGAACGATGGTGGGATTAATTCCATTCAATATGTTAATGGAGTTCACTATGAAAAATTACCTAATCTCGTTTGGGATACTACGATGGGAAGTAATCCATCATTAACATCGCAATGGGAAGCTGCATTACAGCAATATACTTCTCAAATGACCTGTGATATTTTTTCATCATGTCCTTCTCCGCGAATCTGTCAGGTGCAGGGTTGGCAGGGCGGACTTTTTCCATATGATTACAAGAGAATGCGAAAATCTCTCACTTTCACGTTGATGAATGATGGGTTCTATTATTATTCCGATTGGTATACCTCAGGGCGGACATTTTGGTGGTTTGATGAATATACAGTTGATTCAACAGGATGTTCTGTTACTCTTCCAAATGGCAATTCTGTAGATAGAGTAGACCCTACGCAAATGGACGAAGCACTTTTTCAAAAACTAAAAAAAGCAAAAGGGTATCTTGGCTTCCCGCTTGGGAAGTATCAGAACCTCGGCAATGGAGTATTACGCAGGGATTTTAAACACGGTGTTGTGTTCTGTAATCTTAGCTCTAATGATGTCAGTGTTTCTATATCCCCTACCGATACTTTGAAGAGAATTAAAGGAAAGCAAGATACTGTTGTAAACAACGGAGCGCCAGTAATAGGTTCATTTCTATTACCAAGGAATGATGGTATCATTTTGCTAAGAAAAAATAAATTGACAGGAATAGAATCGGAAAATAATTTGCCAACAAGATTTATGCTTTATCAAAATTACCCCAATCCCTTCAATCCGGAGACAGTTATCAGCTATCAAATTCCGGTAACGGATCATGTACGTTTGAAAATTCTTGATGTACTCGGGAGAGAGGTCGCGACACTTGTTGATGAAGTTCAATCATCCGGTGCACATAATTATAAATTCTCAATTCACAATTATTTCTTATCTAGCGGCGCATATTTTTATAGGTTAACTGCCGGGAATTACGCCGAGACAAAGAAAATGATTTTGTTGAAGTAGTTTGATAACAAAATCCCGCCGAGGCGGGATTTTGTTTAACTTCTATTTACAGAGAATCATTTAATCTCAATGGATTTCGGTTTTACTCTCTCATGCTTCGGGAGTTTTATGTTTAGAACACCGTTTTCCAGCTTAGCATCAATTTTCTGTTCGTCGATGCTTTCAGAAATTTTGAACCGGCGGTAAAAGTTGCCCTCTTCGATCTCGTTGAGAACATATTTCCGGTTTTTCGCTTCGTCAACATTTACCCTTCCCATTATCACGAGAAAACCTTCCTCGAGTTTTATTTTAACATTTTCTTTTGAGACGCCGGGCATGTTCGCAGTTAAATAATATTCATCTGCGGTTTCGTAGATATCAACTAAAGGAGCGACCCAAGGTTCGTTCTCCAATGCTTCGTCCCAGCTTTTTTTATCTTTTATTTC
Organism: Bacteroidota bacterium; assembly: GCA_021786655.1. GTDB lineage: Bacteria > Bacteroidota > Ignavibacteria > Ignavibacteriales > Melioribacteraceae > Fen-1258. The sequence goes on along the minus strand of JAJYMU010000123.1, from coordinate 1,471 downwards.
TACCATTTCTTTATTGTCGGTCATTTTAACCTCCTATTTATTTTTAGTATTTAATTTATTTACTAAACTCAGCCTTAATCTCATCGGGGAGAAATAGAGGGGCTATTTTTTGTCATCGTCAACAACTTCGTATGATGCGTCCTGCACATCACGGTCATCTTTCTTCTCAGACGCTTGTTGCTGCTGACCAGCTTGCTGTTGTTGTTCCGCAAACGGCTCGCCTTGCTGTGGACCTCCAGCCGGACCTTGCTGCTGATACAATGTCTGCGATATCTCGTTCCATGCTTTCGTCAAACTTTCGGTTGCAGATTTAATCTGTGCATTATCGTTCGACGCAATTGCATCCTCAACTTTTTTGATTTCGCTTTCCAATCTATTTTTGTTTTCAGATGTCAATTTATCTTTCAATTCCTCCATCTGCTTTTTAGTCTGGAAGACAAGATTATCAGCTTGGTTTCTAGTTTCAACAGTTTCCTTCTTCATTTTGTCTTCGGCAGCATGTTCTTTTGCTGACTGTTTCATTTTCTCAACTTCATCTTTCGAAAGTCCGCTTGAAGAAGTAATTCTGATGCTTTGCTCTTTGCTTGTTGCTTTATCTTTTGCAGCAACATGCAAAATTCCGTTTGCGTCGATATCGAATGTTACTTCGATCTGCGGAATACCGCGCGGTGCCGGTGGAAGTCCATCAAGATGGAATCTTCCGAGAGTTCTGTTATCGGCAGCCATAGGACGCTCGCCTTGAAGAATATGAATTTCAACCGAGGGCTGGCTATCAGATGCAGTCGAGAAAACTTCGCTCTTGCGAGTCGGAATTGTTGTGTTCGCCTCTATCAATTTTGTGAATACGCCGCCCAATGTTTCGATACCGAGTGAGAGCGGAGTAACATCCAGTAACAAAACGTCTTTTACATCACCGGCTAAAACGCCGCCTTGAATTGCCGCGCCGATAGCAACGACTTCATCCGGATTGACGCCTTTGTGTGGTTCTCTTCCAAAAAGATTTTTTACAAGTTCTTGAACTTTCGGAACGCGGGTAGATCCACCAACCAAAATCACTTCATCGATTTGGGAGGTACTTACGTTCGCATCTTTGATTGCACGTTCGCATGGTCCGACCGTTCTCTGAATCAAATCGTCGATCAACTGCTCAAATTTTGCGCGTGTAATTGTAATGTTAAGATGTTTCGGTCCCTCCTGTGTAGCAGTAATGAACGGAAGATTTACATCAGTTTGAACCGAAGATGAAAGTTCTATCTTTGCCTTCTCCGCAGATTCTTTTAAGCGTTGAAGAGCCATCGGGTCTTTGCGTAAATCAATTCCTTCCAGTTTCTGGAATTCATCTGCAAGAAAATCTATCAAACGCTGATCAAAATCATCACCGCCTAAGTGGGTGTCGCCATTTGTCGATTTAACTTCAAAGACACCTTCGCCAAGTTGCAGAACAGAAATATCAAAAGTACCGCCACCAAGA
>JAJYMU010000048.1 GCA_021786655.1 Bacteroidota bacterium | reverse complement strand
TCGCCCGACAAATAATGCGAATCAATTTATCAAAGAGTGGGTGAACTGGGGCGCCGGTCCGAGAGCTTCCCAGTATTTGATTCTTGCGGCAAAGACTAAAGCCGTCATGGAAGGAAGATTCACTCCATCCATTGATGACGTGAAAGCGTTCCTTGTGCCGGTTCTGCGCCACCGCATCATTCCAAACTTCAGTGCCGAAGCAGAAGGAATTAACTCGGTAGAAATAATTAAAAAACTTATGTGAATGAAAAATAAATTACAGCTCGAACAACAAATCAATTTCAAATTTGAGAGGATGAATGGCGTTAAATAAAACTCTCCGTAAAATATTTTCCACGGGGGTTTTAGTTGCGCTAGTGGTTTTAAGTTTCAGTGCATGTTCTAAAAAGATTCAGAATACCGCGCAAATATCCAAACCAAAACCAAATGAATTCGGACTCGCAGTTGACGGTCTGATCGAAGTTCGGGATACAATTCAAACCGACGAGACACTTTCAGATATTCTTTTACCTCATGGTGTTAGTCAACAGAAGATAAATGAAATCGAAAAAAAATCCCTCGATGTATTTCCAATAAGAAGTTTTCGTGCAGAAGATGAATTGTATATTTATGCAAAATGGGACTCAGTTGAAACCGTTAAGTATTTGGTGTACAAAAAAGATCCGATAAATTATGTTGTTTTCGATTTGCGCGATACTATCAACATTTATAAGAAGCAAAAGCCGGTTACTATTAAGCAAGTGGTTGCTTCAGGTGTAATTAAGAGTTCGCTCTTTCAGACTCTTCAAGAAAAAAATATCAACTTGGAAATTGCTTCGCGGCTGGAGGATATTTACGGGTGGCAGATTGATTTTTTCCATATCCAACCGAGTGACAGTTTTAAAGTTATTTATGAAGAAATTTCCGTTGACGGCGTACCCGTTGATGTAGGGAAAATTTTAGCGTCTAATTTCAATTATCACAAGCAGAATTATTACGCGTTTTACTACAACAAAGAAAAGGGCGATCAATATTTTGATGAGAAGGGGAACAGTCTCAAAAGAATGTTTTTGAAAGCACCGCTAAAATATTCACGCATATCATCTCGGTATTCTCTTAACCGGTATCATCCAATCCTACACCGCAACAAAGCGCACCTTGGTACAGATTACGCCGCGCCAACTGGAACACCAATTATGAGTGTCGGTAACGGAGTTGTAATCGCTGCAGCTTACGCAAGCGGCAACGGCAACTACGTTAAGATAAAACATACCGCTACATATACTACGCAGTACCTGCACATGTCGCACTTTGCAAAAGGGATTCATCCTGGTGTAAGAGTAACTCAAGGTCAAGTAATTGGCTACGTTGGAAGTACAGGCTTAGCAACGGGTCCGCATGTTTGTTTCCGGTTTTGGAAGAATGGAAAGCAAGTCGATCCTATGAGAGAGAAGTATCAGTCCGCTGGACCGGTCAGCAAGAAGAACAAACCGGACTTCGATCTGGTTAAGAAAGAATGGATGGATAAGCTGAATGCATCCGAAACTCAGCTGACGGCGGTTCATTCAGAAAACACAAAGTCGCACGGCTAAGAAACTCTCCCGTTCACCGTTTTTAGTCTTCTGAAATAATATTCATTAAAATGAATAATTATACATTCCCATCTTTTCAGTAAATTAATTTTTGTAAATCGCGCTCTCTCATATTGCGTTGAAAACAATTGTTTCATAAGTTTGCATCACTTTATTAAACGAGGTTGAAATGAAAGCTGAATGTCCGGTATGCGGCGCACAAATTGAACTTGCTGCCGATGCTGTGCAGGGTGAACTGATCGAATGTCCCGACTGCGGAACTGAACTTGAAATAGTAACTGTTAATCCTCCCAAAGTTCAAGAAGCACCTCAGGAAGAAGAAGACTGGGGAGAATAATTTGATCTGGGTTTTAGATTCCACACTTCGTGAGGGCGAACAAACACCCGGTGTTTATTTTGATAAGCATATCAAACTTGCAATTGCAAATCTACTTGAAGAAGTTGGTATAGATATAATCGAATCCGGTCACCCGATGGTAACGCCGGAAATTCATACCGCTGTTAAATCAATCGCTCAAAAAGGTTACAAAGCCATCGTTGGCGCGCACTCAAGATCGCTTCAAAGCGATGTTGATCTTGCACTCGAATGCGGCGTAGGTTTTCTCGGAATATTTTATTGTGTTTCTGATGAAAGACTAAATACAGTTTTCAAAAAAGATTTAGATCAAGCGATTACTCAAATCACAGATGTAATCAAATATGCAAAATCGCAAAATCCAAAATTGCTGATCCGTTACACACCTGAAGATACGGTTCGATCGCAATTCGAAAATGTTGTGAAAGCTGCAACCGCTGCTGTTGAAGCCGGCGCGGATATAATCAGCGTTGCCGACACAACAGGTTACATGGTGCCCGGTACAAAACGCAGCATGTACGATTACATCTCCAAATTGATTGAAGAGCTTGACAAGAAAAATCTTCATCCTAAAATTGCCGTACACTGCCACAACGATCGCGGACTTGCGCTTTCAAATGCTCTAGATGCTTATCGTGCGGGCGCTAGTATAATTGATGCTGCCGCTTTAGGTCTTGGCGAAAGGGCCGGCATCGTTGATCTTGCTCAATTGCTGGTTGTTCTTACTGTTGATTACGGAGAGAAACGCTGGAACTTAAGCAAGTTGGTTGAATTATATGAATTGGTTAGCAAACATTCCGGAATTCCGATCCCGGCAAATTTTCCGGTAACCGGAAAGAACGCTTTTACACACTGCGCTGGGGTTCATACTCATGCAGCGTCTATCAATCCAATGCATTATGAAAGTTTGAATCCGGAAATTCTCGGAAGACAAAGAACATTTTCGCTCGATCACATGTCGGGCATTGCATCGCTTCGTTATGCTTTGAAATTAATTAGCGAAGAAGGATTGGATGACGCACATCAGCATGATGTATTGCATGAAGTCA
>JAJYMU010000191.1 GCA_021786655.1 Bacteroidota bacterium | reverse complement strand
AATACAAAATCGGCGATGAATTGAAAGCCGACCTTTTTCAAATCGGCGATAAAGTAAAAGTCTCCGGAAAAAGTAAAGGAAAAGGTTTTCAAGGTGTTATGAGAAGACACAACTTTGGCGGTGTCGGTGGAACTACTCACGGTCAAAGCGATAGATTAAGAGCGCCGGGTTCTGTAGGTGCAAGTTCGTATCCTTCAAGAGTTTTTAAGGGTCAGCGCATGGCTGGAAGAATGGGATATGAAAACAGAACGATTTCAAGTTTAAAAGTAGTGAAGGTTATTGCGGATAAAAATATTGTAATGGTAAAAGGAGCAGTTCCAGGCTCCATTAATTCAATTGTTGAGATCAACAAATAATTTTTGATGAAGATGAAATTAGAAGTTTATAAAAAAGACGGAACAAAATCGGGCGAGAGTGTAGAACTTTCCAAAGATATTTTTGAAATCGAGCCGAACGATCACGTTCTTTACTTGGCAGTTAAAGCATACCTTGCAAATCAGCGTCAAGGTACACACAAAGCCAAAGAGAGAAGTGAAGTAAGCGGCGGCGGTAAAAAACCTTGGAGACAAAAAGGTCGTGGCGGTGCTCGTGCGGGTACAACGCGTTCTCCGCTTTGGGTTGGCGGCGGTTCAATCTTCGGTCCTAAACCGAGAGATTATAGACAAAAATTGAACAAGAAAGTTGTAAGTCTTGCAAGAAAGTCTGCGCTATCGTACAAAGCAAAAGCAAATCAAATTGTTCTTGTTGAAGATTTTAGCTTTGAATCTCCAAAGACAAAAGATTTTGTTTTGATGCTCGACGCACTCAAAGTTAAAGGCAAAAAGACTTTGTTCCTTACAAACGGACATCAGGAAAATGTTTACAAATCCGGAAGAAACGTTCCAAGAGTAAATATAGTTGAAGCAAACAAAGCATCTGCATACGATCTGCTGAACAATCAGGTACTCTTGATGCAGAAGAGCGCAGTAAATCTTTTAGAAAGCACAATTAATTAAATCGGCTAAGAAATGAAAAGTGTTCTAATACGACCCTTAATAACTGAAAAGATGACTGGTATCAGCGAAAAACATTCCGCGAAATACGGATTTGTAGTTGAGCTTGATGCCAACAAGATAGAAATCGCAAAAGCTGTTAAAACAAAATTTAATGTCGATGTGATTTCGGTTAATACAATCAGATACAAAGGAAAAGAAAAAACTCAGTTCACCAAGAAAGGAAGATTTTCGGGTAGAACACCAAAGTTTAAGAAGGCAATTGTTACCTTGAAGGAAGGTCAAACAATAGATATTCTAGGTCAAGCATAGTTCGAATCGGAGCTCAAGTTAAATGGCAATTAGAAAATTAAAACCAAATACCCCCGGAACAAGATTCATGTCTATCTCTTCATTTGAAGAGATAACCAAAACGAGTCCGGAAAAATCTTTAACTTTTTCGCTTAAGAAATCCGGCGGAAGAAATAATCTTGGCAGAGTAACTGCGCGTCATAGAGGCGGCGGGCATAAACAGCTTTACAGAATTATTGATTTCAAACGGGACAAAGTCGGCATTCCGGCAAAAGTTTTTTCAATCGAATACGATCCGAATAGAACATCACGAATTGCATTGCTTCACTATGCAGACGGAGAGAAGAGATATATTATTGCACCCGACGGATTGAAAGTCGGCGATGAATTAAAGTCAGGCAGCGGTGTTGAAATTAAAGTTGGTAACGCATTACCGTTAAAAGAAATTCCACTCGCAAGTTTTGTTCACAACGTTGAAATGAAGCCCGGTAAAGGCGGTCAGTTAGGTCGTTCAGCAGGAGCTTCATTGCAGTTGATGGCTAAAGAAGGAAATTATGCTCAGTTAAAGATGCCTTCAGGTGAAGTTAGAATGATTCAATTAGATTGCATGGCGACTTACGGTTCAGTTGGTAATGCCGATCATGAAAACATAAGTCTCGGAAAAGCTGGAAGAAGCAGATGGCTCGGTATTCGTCCGGCAAGCCGCGGTGTTGCTAAGAACCCGGTGGATCATCCGATGGGTGGTGGCGAAGGTAAAACATCCGGCGGCGGTCATCCGGTTTCTCCGTGGGGACAAAAAGCCAAAGGTTTGAAAACTAGGAAGAAGAAAAATCCAACAAGTAAACTTATTGTTAAAAGAAGAAAATAGTTAGAGTAAATTATGCCAAGATCAGTTAAAAAGGGTCCTTTCATCGATATCAAATTGTTGAAAAAGATTCGTACACTTAACGAAACAAATCAGAAAAAAATTATTAAAACTTGGTCGCGTACAAGTACTATATCTCCGGAATTTGTTGGACATACAGTTGCAGTACACAACGGCAACAAGATGATCCCGGTTTATATTTCGGAAAATATGGTTGGTCATAAGCTTGGTGAATTTGCACCGACTAGAATTTTCCGTGGTCACCCCGGAACAAAAGCAGAAAAAGCTACTAAAGTTAAGCCAGCTTGAGGATAGATAATGGAAGCTAAAGCAACTCACAAATACATTGGAACATCGCCGCGCAAAATGCGTTTGGTTGTTGATCTGATTAGAGGCAAATCGGTAGATCAGGCAATTGAGATTTTGCACTTTTCTCCTAAGCATTCTTCTAAAGATGCAGAGAAAGTTTTAAGATCAGCAGTTTCCAATTTGATGAACAAAGATGAAAATAATAAGCATGAAGTTATGGACCTTTTCGTAAAAGAAGCTTTTGTTAATGTTGGTCCAACTTTGAAAAGAATTTCTCCTGCGCCCATGGGTAGGGCATACAGAATAAGAAAAAGATCAAATCACGTAACAGTTGTTGTTGCGACAAAAAAGTAATCGGAGGAAGTTTTGGGTCAAAAGACTAATCCAATCGGTTTTAGAGTAGGCATCATTAGAGGATGGGAATCGAACTGGTACGAAAACAAAAGTTATGCTACCAAACTTATTGAAGACAAAAAGCTAAGAACTTATATTAAAAAACGACTTCTTAATGCCGGTATTTCTTCAATAGTTATTGATAGAACTTCCAAGAATATTATTCTTTCGATTCATACTTCAAGACCTGGTGTTGTAATTGGCAAGAGCGGAAAAGAAATTGCACAGATCGAAGAGGAATTGAGAAAACTGACCGATAAGGAAGTTAAAATTCAAATTACAGAAATCAAAAGACCCGAGCTTGATGCTTACTTAGTTGCAGAAAACATTACAAAGCAAATTGAAGGAAGAGTTTCTTTCAGAAGAGCCATGAAACAATCAATTACATCTGCTATGAGGATGGGCGCTGAAGGAATTAGAATTATGTGTGCCGGAAGATTGGCCGGTTCGGAAATGGCTCGTACTGAACAATATAAAGAAGGAAGAATTCCGCTGCATACATTGCGCGCAGATATTGATTACGCAACAGCAACCGCACATACCATTTACGGCTCAATCGGCGTTAAAGTGTGGATCTGCCGCGGAGAAATTTTAGGTAAACGTTCAACCGAGTAATGAAGCCCGCTTCGTGCGGATAAATTTGAGGAGTTTTTTTCATGTTAATGCCCAAAAGAGTAAAATATCGTAAAGCACATAGAGGCAGAAGAGCTGGCAAAGCTACACGCGGCTTCACGATTAGTTTCGGTGATTACGGTTTGAAAGCTTTGGAACCGGCATGGATTACGAGCAGACAAATCGAAGCTTGCCGTGTTGCGTTGTCGCGTCAAATGAAGAGAGACGGAAAAGTTTGGATTAGAATCTTCCCGGATAAACCGGTAACCAAGAAACCCCTCGAAACAAGAATGGGTAAAGGTAAAGGCGCGCCGGAGTTTTGGGTTGCGGTAGTTAAACCTGGTACAATCATGTTTGAAGTCGGCGGTGTAGATAAAGCTACGGCTCAAGAATCATTAAGGCTGGCTTCGCACAAATTGCCGATTAAAACAAAAATTGCTCAGAGACCTGACTTAGAATCATAAAAGGATTTGAATTACTATGAAGATTTTTCAAATAAAGGAAATGGCTACAGAGGAAATCAAGAAAAGAATTCTTGAAGAACAAAAAAACCTCATAGACTTAAAATTTCAGCAGGAATTAAAACAGTTTTGAAAGAAAGACAGATGCAGGAAGCAAAAACCTCAAAGGATAATAAATAAGGAGTACTTGATTTCCTATGGAGAAAAGAAGTTTAAGAAAGACAAGGGTTGGTACTGTCGTCAGCAATAAGATGAGCAAAAGCGTAATTGTTTCTATCGAAAGACGTGTTGCGCATCCGTTGTACAAAAAATATTTCAAGAAGACAACAAAGCTGATGGCTCACGATGAGAAGAATGAATGCGGTCTGGGTGACGTTGTAAAAATTATGGAAACCCGTCCTATGAGTAAAAGAAAAAAATGGCGTTTAGTAGAAATTGTTGAAAAAGCCAAGTAAAAAAAGCTTGCCTGCCGGCAGGCGGGTTTGACGAGGAGCAGATAAATCATGGTACAAGAAGAAACAAATTTAGTTGTAGCGGATAATTCGGGAGCTAAAAAAGTCCGCTGCATTAGAGTGCTTGGCGGAAGCAGTCGCCGGTATGCCAGCGTTGGCGATGTTATTGTTGTTAGTGTTAAGACTGCAATTCCAGGCGGTGGCGTAAAGAAGGGCGAAGTTAGCCGCGCAGTTGTTGTGAGGACAAAAAAAGAAGTTAGAAGAAACGACGGTTCATACATCCGCTTTGATGAAAACGCAGCTGTGTTGTTAAATGCTCAGGGCGAACCGAGAGGAACACGTATCTTCGGTCCTGTTGCTCGCGAACTTAGAGACAAAAAATTCATGAAGATTATTTCTCTGGCTCCAGAGGTATTATAAGGATTGCTGAAATGAAGATTAGAAAAAACGATAACGTAATTGTAATTGCAGGAAACAACAGAGGAAAAACCGGAAAAGTTTTGAAAGTGTTTCCCCAAATAAACCGTGTGATCGTTGAAGGTGTGAATCTACGCAAAAGACACACAAAGCCGAATCAAAAAAGTCCTCAGGGCGGCATTGTTGAAAAAGAAGCTCCTATTCATGTTTCCAACATTATGATTGTCGATCCGAAGACAAACGAAGCAACAAGAATCGGCGCAAAAATTATTATTGATGAAAAAACAGGCAAGAAAAAGAGCGCAAGAATCAGCAAATCAAGCAACGAGATGCTTGGTTAATAAATTCGCGTAAGGCGGAAAAATTTTAAGGATACAGAATCACGATGGCAAAAGAACAAAAACAGACTAAAGAAAAGAAACCTAAAGCTGGTGAAGAAAAAGCTGCGGCACCAAAGGTAGTCGAAGAAAAAATTCCTGCTCGATTGAAAGAAAAATATTCCAAAGAAATCGTTCAGAAGCTTAAAGAGCAATTTGGTTACTCAAGCGTAATGCAAGTACCGCGCCTTTCTAAAATTGTTATCAACATGGGTGTTGGTCAGGCAACGCAAGATCCTAAAATTTTGGATGAAGCTGTAAAAGATTTGGAAGCGATCACCGGTCAGAAAGTATCGGTTCGCATTGCTAAAAAAGCTATCTCCAATTTTAAATTGCGGGAAGGAATGAAGATTGGTGCTAAGGTTACTTTGCGAAGAGAAATCATGTATGAATTTTTAGATCGATTTATTTCGTTGGCGCTGCCGCGTGTGCGCGATTTCCGCGGTGTACCTGATAAATCGTTTGACGGACGCGGCAATTACACGCTCGGTTTGAAAGAACAAATTATCTTCCCGGAAATTAATGTTGATAAAGTAACGAAGATTTTGGGAATGGATATTACTTTTGTAACAACTGCCAAGACAGATAAAGAAGCATACGAGCTGCTCAATGCTTTCGGTATGCCGTTCAGAAAAAAAGAAATTAACTAAAGGGAAATCATGGCAAGAAAAGGTTTATTAGCACGCGAAGAGAAAAAAAGAAGACTCAATGCTAAGTATGCCCAGATTCGAAAAGAATTAAAAGAAAAAGGCGACTACGATGCTCTTCAGATGCTTCCTAAAAATTCTTCCCCAACTCGTTTGCACAACAGATGCAAAATGACTGGGAGACCGAGAGCATATTATAGAAAATTTGGAGTTTCACGTTTAGTGCTTAGAGAAATGGCTCTGCGTGGTGAAATTCCTGGACTTAAAAAAGCAAGTTGGTAATTGAAGGAGAAATGTAAATGCCTGCTACCGATCCGATATCAGATTTTTTAACTAGAACAAGAAATGCTGTTAAAGCAAGAAAGAAATTCGTTGATATTCCTTCTTCGAAAATGAAAGTTGGTTTAGCCGAAATTTTAAAAGCTAACAAATTCATTAGAGACTTTAACGTTGTTGAAGACAATAAACAGAATGTTCTTCGTCTCCATCTTCAATATGTTGGCGGAGTTCCTTCAATAACGGGAATTAGAAGAATATCCACACCGGGATTAAGAAGATATGTTAACAAAGATCAAATTCCGCGTGTGTTGAATGGGCTTGGCATTGCAATTCTTTCTACTCCGAAAGGTTTGTTAAGTGATAAACAAGCAAAAAAAGATTCTGTTGGCGGCGAAGTAATCTGCCATGTTTGGTAAAAAATTTACGAGGTAAATAAAAGTGTCACGTATAGGTAGAAAACCAATAGTTATTAAAGACTTCACGGTGAGCAAAACCGATGGCGTTATAAAAGTAAAAGGCAAACTTGGCGAGTTGCAAATGAAGATTCATCCGAATATCACTGTTGATATTCAGAAGGAAGAAATTGTTGTAACACGCCCGGATGATTCAAAAGAGAACCGCTCTTTGCACGGATTAACCAGAGCGTTGATTAATAACATGGTTAAAGGTGTTACTGAAGGTTATTCAAAGAGTCTCGAAATTGTTGGTGTAGGTTATAAAGCCGAATCCAAAGGTGAAACCGTTTTGTTTACTGTCGGTTATTCGCACCCGATTCTTTTTATGCCTCCGGCAGGAATTAAAATTGAAGTGCCGACGCCGACACAATTAAAAATTTCCGGCAGCGATAAAGAGTTGGTTGGAATGATTGCCGCAAAAATTAGATCATTCAGAAAACCGGAACCGTACAAAGGCAAAGGAATTAAGTACTCAGACGAACGTATTGTTCGTAAAGCTGGCAAGACAGCCGGTAAGTAATAGGAGATTTTGAAAATGTTTATCAAAGACAATACAAAAAGAATAACGAAGAAAGAAAGAATACGCAGAAAAGTTTCCGGCACGCCTGAACGTCCGCGTCTGAGTGTTTTCAGAAGTTTAAACAATGTTTATGCTCAGTTGATCGACGATATCAGCGGCAAAACATTGCTAGAAGCTTCTTCCTTGGCTAAGGAATTAGCGGAAGAAATTAAAAGTTCGAAAGGAAAAGTTTCTAAGAGTAAATTAGTCGGAAAACTTTTAGCGAAGAAAGCATCCGAAAAAGGAATTACATCTGCGGTATTCGATAGAAGCGGTTACAAATATCACGGTAGAATTAAAGCAGTAGCGGAAGGTGCGCGCGAAGGCGGCATCAAAATATAAAAAAAGTTGGTTTCTTGCCGGGTCGTCTAATGGCAGGACAACGCCCTTTGGAGGCGTCTGTGGAGGTTCGAATCCTCCCTCGGCAGCAAAGGAAAATGAGTTAATAAGTTTGTAAACAAGGGAGCTAAAATTGAATTTTAAGTACAAAAAAGTTTCGGGTCTCGATAATCTAAAAGAAAAAATTGTTCACATTAACAGAGTTGCAAAAGTTGTTAAAGGTGGTAGAAGATTTAGCTTCAATGCAATTGTTGTTGTTGGTGATAGCAATGGTCACGTTGGTGTCGGTCTTGGCAAAGCTAATGAAGTTACCGATGCAATTTCGAAAGGTGTAGACGACGCGAAAAAAAATGTATATAAAGTGCCTGTTGTTAAAGGAACAATTCCGCATGCAATCATCGGTAAATTTGGCGCGGGAAGAGTTCTTTTGAAACCGGCTACTCCGGGTACGGGATTAATTGCCGGCGGCGGTGTTCGTGCTGTTCTAGAAGCTGCTGGTATTCAAGATATTCTAACAAAGTCTCTCGGTTCCTCAAATCCGCATAACCAGGTTAAAGCAACTCTTGACGCGCTGCTCAATCTTCTTGATGTTAGAGCAATGGCGGTTAAACGCGGTATGAAGGTTACAGAGCTTTTCAATTTGTAATTGAGGATTTAGATGGCAAAGAAAATTAAAATAACTCAGACTGGAAGTGTAATCGATAGACCGGTTCCGCAGAAATTAACAATCAAAGCATTGGGACTCGGAAGACCGAACTATTCAGTTGTTCATAACGACACTCCTCAAATTAGAGGAATGATTAGAAAAGTTTCTCATTTAGTAAAAATAGAAGAAATTGAAGCCTAAGGTGATTAAATGGATATTCTAAGCAATCTTAAACCTGCAAAGGGATCAAATAAAAAAGTTAAAAGAATTGGACGCGGCGAAGGTTCAGGTCACGGAGGAACAGCTACACGTGGTATGAACGGACAAAGATCCAGAGCAGGCGCAAAATACAAAGTTTGGTTTGAAGGCGGTCAGATGCCTCTCCAAAGACGAATTCCGAAGAGAGGATTTCACAGCCCGTTCAAAATTGACTACCAGATTGTTAATATCGGTAGCTTGCAAAAATTAATTGATGATAAAAAAGTTGAAGACGGAATTATCAACGCAGTATCATTATATAAAAATGGACTCATTTCAAAAGCTGCAGCGCCTTACAAAGTTTTAGGGTCAGGTGAATTAAAAGCAAAATTAAATGTTGAAGCGTACTTATTCAGCGCTTCCGCAAAAGAAAAAATTGAATCTGTTGGCGGAACTATCAAAGAGATTAAATCTTAATGGCTAAAATTCAAGAAACTTTCCGAAACATTTTTAAGATTCATGAATTACGGCAGAGAATTCTTTACACTCTTGCTCTGCTCGTAATCGTAAGAATTGGTTCTCATATTACTCTGCCGGGCATCGATACCGCATTGCTGCATGAAGCCGCAAAGAACAGTACTTCAGATAATCTATTTGGTTTGTATGATTTATTTGTCGGCGGTGCATTTTCTAATGCTGCAGTTCTAGCGCTTGGAATTATGCCTTACATTTCAGCATCTATTATTTTGCAGATTGCAGGCGCGGTAATTCCTTACTTCCAAAAACTTCAAAGAGAAGGCGAGGAAGGAAGAAAGAAATTAACCCAGTTAACCCGTTATGGAACAGTTGTTATATCTGCTTTTCAGGCGTGGGGCGTTACAATTCACTTGTTAAGCATTCAATCCAACAACGCGCCAATTGTACCTGAAGCTGTTCGCGGAATTATGTGGACAATATCAACTGTGGCAATTCTTGTCGCCGGTACTATGTTTATCATGTGGATGGGCGAGCAAATTACCGAAAAAGGAATTGGAAACGGTATCTCATTGATAATTTTTATTGGTATCATCAACCGCTTTCCGTTTGCATTACTCGATGAGTACAGATTGATTGCAGCGGGTCAGAGAAATATTGTAATTGAAATTGTCATTCTAGCGTTCATGGTTTTGGTAATTGCGGGTGTTGTGATTGTTACTCAAGGTACAAGAAGAATTCCTGTTCAATATGCCAAACGAGTAGTTGGAAGAAAAGTTTACGGCGGCGTTACCCAGTACATTCCGTTAAGAGTTAACACAGCCGGTGTTATGCCGATTATATTTGCTCAGTCAATCATGTTTATTCCGGCAACACTTTTTTCGTTCTTCCCAAACAATGAATTTATTGCATCAATAGCCGGTTACTTTAGCTATCAATCATTTACTTATTCGTTCATCTATGCTTTGATGATTGTTTTCTTCACATACTTTTATACAGCAATTGCATTCAATCCTCAGGATGTTGCAGAGAACATGAAGAAGCAGGGCGGATTTATTCCTGGTATTCGTCCGGGCAAACAGACTGCAGATTTTATAGATAACATTTTGACAAAGATTACTTTGCCGGGATCAATATTCTTAGCTATCGTGGCAATACTTCCGGCATTCGTTTCAAAGTTTGGAGTTTCAGGAAGTTTCGCATCGTTCTTTGGCGGAACAAGCTTGCTGATTGTTGTTGGTGTTGCGCTGGATACATTGCAGCAAGTTGAGTCTCATTTGTTGATGAGACACTACGACGGTTTTATGAAAGGCAGTAAACTCAAAGGTCGAAGATTCTAGTTTGTTAGATTGTGATATTACTTAAAAGTAAAAAAGAGATAGATTACATACGCGAAAGCTGTCAGATAGTTGCTGAGACTTTACAATTACTTAAGCGTTATGTTAAACCTGGTTTAACGACGATTGAATTAGATAAGATTGCTGAAGATTATATCTTAAGCAATAATGCACGACCCGCATTCAAAGGATATTCGCAAGCTGGGTCGTTTGATTTTCCAGGTTCTATTTGTTCTTCAATTGATGAAGAGGTTGTTCACGGGATTCCCGGCAACAGAGTTCTAAAAGAAGGCGAGATACTTTCCATTGATGTAGGCGTCGAAAAGAACGGTTATTTCGGTGACGCGGCGTTAACGGTAGCTGTAGGAAAAATTTCGGAAGAAAAACAGAAACTGATGGATGTTACCGAAAAATCTTTGTATCTCGGCATAGAACAAGCCGCAGAAGGTAATCGCTTCGGCGAAGTTTCTTACGCAATACAAACTTATGTCGAGTCGAACGGATTTTCAGTGGTAAGAGATTTATGCGGTCACGGGGTAGGCAAAAATTTGCATGAAGATCCGCAAATTCCGAACTACGGCAAAAAGAACACTGGTGCAATAATTAAGAACGGAATGACCTTTGCGATTGAACCGATGATTAACATGGGTTCGTACAAAGTTCATGTTGCAGAAGACGGTTGGACGGTCTTCACTGCCGATGAAAAACCTTCGGCGCATTTTGAACATACTGTTGCAGTGATAGACGGAAAAGCTGAAATACTAACTAAGTGCGGATAGATGGCGAAGCAAGGACCAATAAAAGTTGACGGAGTTGTTACAGAAACATTGCCGAACGCGCATTTTAAAGTTCGTCTTGATAACGGACACGAAATACTTGCTCACATTTCCGGTAAGATGAGAATGCACTTTATAAAAATTTTGGTCGGTGATAAAGTTGCAATAGAATTATCGCCGTACGATTTGAACAAAGGTAGAATTACATATAGGTATAAATAACGGAGAAGCAATGAAGGTTCGATCATCTGTTAGAAAAATTTGCGAGAACTGTAAGATCATCAAAAGAAAAGGTGTTGTTAGGGTGATCTGCAAGAATCCTAAACACAAACAAAGACAAGGTTAAAACTTAGGAGGTTATAGATTTGGCTCGTATCGCAGGTATAGACTTACCAAAACAAAAAAAAGCTTTCGTCGGTTTGACTTACATTTATGGAATCGGTCAGAAATCCTCAGCGGAAATTCTTTCGAAAGCTGGCGTTAATCCCGATAAAAAAGTTTCGGACTTAACCGAGGAAGAGATTGCAAAAATACGTTCGGTAATGACTTCCGAATATAAAGTTGAAGGTGCATTGCGAAGTGAAGTTCAGCAGAGCATCAAACGATTGATGGATATCGGTTCGTATCGCGGTCTCCGCCACAGAAGAAGTCTGCCGGCAAGAGGTCAACGCACAAGAACCAATTCAAGAACTCGAAAAGGAAAACGTAAAACCGTAGCAGGCAAGAAGAAAGTTGCGGCTAAGAAGTAATTATAAATTTCATTGAGGAGTAAACTTGGCTAAAGTTGTTAAAAAGACAAAAAAGAAAGTTCATGTTGACGCTGTTGGAGTTGCTCACATTAAAGCTTCATTCAACAATGTTATTGTAGCTATTACAGATATTTATGGAAATATAATTTCTTGGTCATCCGCCGGCAAAAACGGTTTTAAAGGATCGAGAAAGAACACACCGTTTGCTGCTCAGGTGACTGCAGAAGCCGCTGCAAAAGAAGCTCACGATTTAGGTTTGAGAAAAGTCGATGTGTTTGTTAAAGGTCCCGGTGCGGGAAGAGAAGCAGCAATTAGAGCATTGAATACAGCAGGATTGGATATTTTGTCGATCAAAGACAAAACACCAATTCCGCATAACGGATGCAGACCACCAAAACGTAGAAGAGTTTAATCAGGAGAAACTTTAGATGGCAAGATACACAGGCCCAAGTTGCAAATTGTGCAGAAGAGAAAAGCAGAAATTATTTTTAAAGGGAGCTAAATGCTTATCCGAAAAATGTCCGCTTGAAAAGAAGAACTATGCGCCAGGTCAGCATGGTTTATCACGAAGGGCGAAATTTTCTGAATATGGCGTTCAGCTCAGAGAAAAACAAAAAGTTAGAAGAATTTACGGATTGCAGGAAGTTCAGTTCCATAATTACTTTGAGACAGCTATCCGTCAAAAAGGTGTTACCGGCGGTAACTTGGTAAAACTTTTGGAACGAAGATTAGATAATACAATTTTCCGTCTTGGTTTTGCTCCTTCCAGAAAATCTGCGCGTCAGTTGGTTCTTCACGGACACTTTACCGTCAATAATCGTATTGTGGATATTCCTTCATTTTCTCTTTCACCAGGCGATGTAATTTCGGTTCGTGAAAAGAGCAAGAAGTTGGATGCGATTCACAATTCGTTAAGAAGAACTAAAGATAACGTTTACAGTTGGTTGTCAATTGATAAAGCAACTCTCTCCGGTAATTTCTTGAACATACCGGAACGAGAAGACATTCCGTTGAATGCAAACGAACAATTAATTGTAGAGTTATATTCTAAGTAATTAAAAATTATAAAGAGGATACTATAAATGAGCTATCCATTCATAAAGATGCCAGATGGTGTTACGCTCGATGAAGCGTTAAGCAATGAAAGATTCGGAAGATTCTTTATTCAACCGTTAGAGAGAGGATTTGCGGTTACACTGGGCAATGGATTAAGAAGAGTTCTGCTTTCATCTCTAACCGGTGCGGCAATTAATGCCATTAAGGTTGAAGGCGTTCTTCACGAGTTTTCCACAATACCTGGTGTTGTTGAAGACGTTACTGAAATCATTCTTAGCCTTAAAAAAGTTCGGATGAGAATCATTAACAAGAAAGCAACCGGTTGTGAAATCTCCTTGAGCGGGGCTAAAGAATTTAAAGCCGCCGATATTCAAAAAGCATGTCCAGATATCGAAGTGCTAAATCCCGATCTTCATATAGCACGTTTGAATGCTGATGCAAAGCTGAATATGGAACTTCGTTTTGGATTGGGCAAAGGCTACGTTCCATCTACCGAACAAAAGATTCCTGAAATTACAATCGGTACGATTCCGATTGATTCGATTTACACCCCGATAGTAAACGTACGCTATGATGTAGAAAACGTTCGTATCGGCGAAAGAAATGATTTCGAAAAACTGACATTAGAAGTTCAAACAGACGGATCTATTACACCGGAAGAAGCAGTTTCCAATTCAGCAAAGATTCTAAAAGATCATGTTCAAATGTTTATCAACTTCGACGCTGAACCAGAAGAAGAAAAAGTTGAAAGTGAGAAAGATGCCGAATCCGAAAGACTCAGAAAGATATTGACGACAAGCGTTGACGATCTCGAGCTTAGCGTGCGCTCTCATAATTGTTTGAAAGCTGCGAACATCAAAACGTTATCCGATCTGGTAAAACGTGATGAAAGCGAAATGCTGAAGTTCAGAAATTTCGGAAGAAAATCTTTAGCCGAATTAATTGAGATCGTTGAAAATTACGGTCTTGAATTCGGTATGGACGTGGAAAAATATTTAAAAGATAAACCAGAAAACAATTAGTTATTCCAGAAGGTTGAAGAATGAGACACAGAGTTAAAGGTAGAAAATTAGGGAGAACATCAAGTCACCGACTTGCAACCTTAAGGGTATTGGCTTCTTCTTTACTAAAGCATAAAAAGATTACTACAACAATTGCTAAGGCAAAAGAGTTAAGAGGTTTTGTTGAACCACTGATAACAAAAGCAAAAACGGATTCCGTTCACACCAGGAGATATGTTTCCAATCAGATCAAAGATAGAAACATTGTAAAGGAATTGTTTAGTGAAATCGTTACGAAGGTTGGCGATAGACCGGGCGGATACACAAGAGTTGTCCATCTTGGTCAAAGAAAAGGCGACGGTGCGGAATTGGCAATTATAGAACTTGTTGACTTCAGCGGCATCGTAAAACCAAAATCACCGAAAAAATCCAAAGGTGAAACCGAAACTCCGACTGAAACTACTGCTGAAACCAAGGCAGAAGAAAAAGCAGAGGAAAAGAAGGAAGCAAAAGCAGCTAAGAAAGCAGCAACAAGAACAAAAAAAGAAACTGCTCCTAAGCCGAAAAAAGAAAAAGTGAAGACAACGAGAACAGCAACCCCTAAGACAACACCGCAGAAAAAGGGAAGCTAATTCTTAGTTCATAATTTAGTTTGGAAAGAGTAATCGGTTTCGGTTACTCTTTTTTGTTTTAAAGTAGGGTTCAATATATTGAACCCTTACAAACGTGGGATAGGGGATAGCGTGAGATGGTTGGTCCAGAGCATAAATTTCATCGCCGTTCAGTTAGGTTGAAATGTTTCGATTATTCTAATTCAGGCTGGTATTACATCACAATTTGTGTGCGCCGTTATGAATGTTTGTTTGGCAAAATCGTTAATGGCAAAGTGCGACTGAACGAAATGGGCAGTATCTCTTATGAGTGTTGGGAAAGTATCCCGTCACATTTTCCGTTTGTTGAGCTTGATGAATTTATTGTGATGCCGAATCATGTTCACGGTATTATAATTATTGATAGGAGCGTAAGGGCTCAACATGTTGAGCCCCTACAAGATGAAAGAAAATTTCAAAACATAGTAGCCGGTTCTCTTAGCTCAATTATTAGGTCATACAAAGCGGCTGTAACAAAAAAATGCCGTGAACGCGGTAACGACTTTGAATGGCATAGAAATTTTTACGAACATATTATTCGAAATGAGCAGGAGCTCTATAATATAAGAAAATACATACGATATAATACGCTGAAATGGCGTGATGATGACGAATATTATCGAGAAGGTTAAAAAACAATGAATCGAATTGAATTTATCAAACCGGTATATGACTTGAAAGAAATACCGAAGCGGGTACTGCCAACAGTTGTGCTCTGCGGACGTTCGAACGTTGGAAAATCTTCATTCATTAATTCTCTTTTCAATACAAAAATTGCTCAGACTTCCTCGCAACCCGGCAAAACAAGATCCATCAATTACTACTTGGTTGAAGAGAAGTTTTATATCGCAGATTTACCAGGTTTCGGATACGCAAAGGTTTCGAAATCCGAACGGGATTCTTGGCAGCAGCTTCTCGAAAAATATTTCTCGATCAACAAGCAAATCCAACTGGCTTTCCACTTGGTTGATAGCCGACATGCGCCCATGCAGCTTGATATTACGCTAAATGAGTTTCTCCGTTCTCAAGATATTCCGTATGTGGTTTTGCTGAGCAAATCGGACAAACTGAAACAGTCGGAACTCGCCCAATCAAAAATACAAGTCAAGAAAACATTCCCGGAAGTTTTGTTCGGAGAGAACTGTTTCTTCTATTCGACCATAAAAGGAACCGGACAAAAAGAAGTATCAAAACTGCTTTCATCGCTCTTCTAAATAGGAAAATTTCTTAAATCTTTCTTATTATTGAATGCGAAGTTGGTTGAATTCCAATTTCGTGTTTAATTCTCTTCAAAAGGAAAAGTCGGCTGATGGGAAGTATCGATAAAATAAAAAAACGAATTTTTATTTTCATTTTTATTCCCATCCTTATCGTCATACCGTTTATTACCGATGATTTGATGCTTCGCATAATCGCTTCGCTGGTTCTTGTGATTTATGTAGCGTTCATAATTTTTTTGCGTGATTCTATAGCGAAAAATTCTTTTGACGAAGAAATTGTGTCTCGCCCGGATTTGTTCGAAGATGAAAAAGAACCGCACGGAACGGCAGAAAAATTTGATACAGATTCCGGCGAGGATTTTAAAATAATTTCTCCGACGAAAAATATTGAAGTAATTACGGCAGAGAATTTCGGAGCGTCTATTAATCAAGGAAGAAAAGATTTTTTCAAACCGCCGGATTTCAAAAAGAATTTTGAAAAAATTGTTCTGGAAGAATTGCCGGAAGATGTCAATCAAGACGAGCAGTTTGGATTTGTGCTGGAAAAAATTTTGAGTGTTGTGAAAGATTCTTTCATGGCGCACACAGCCGCTTTCTTCTGGTATAATAAAAATCGTAAACGGTTAACTTTGGAGCGTTTTATTTCCAGCTCTCAGCAAATAACCCAGCAAAAATTTGATCTTGAAGATGATATCCTCGGCAAGATAATTCAGAAGGAAGAACCTGAATTGCTGACCGATATTTCTCCCAATGCAGAGATAGATGTTATCCGTTACTACAGTGCCGCACAGGGAATAAAAAGTTTCGTCGGCGTTCCTCTCTTCTACGGTAAAACGCTCATGGGTATTTTAACGCTTGATTCCAAAGTCAACGACGCTTTTGGCATCGAACAAATTTATAGTTTGGGAAGAATAGTTCGCGTAATCTCGGTTATAATTTCACTTTTCGAAGAAAAGTTTTCCGAAACACAATCCGAGCAGAGATTAAAAACGCTTCTCAACGTTTTGAATTACGACAAGAAATTTGATTCGGAGACCAATCTTCATCAACTTATCGAAACCTCCATTCACAGTTTGATTGACTGGGATGCGTTTACGTTTGTTACGTATTATCCTTCCGAGCAAAAATTCAAAACGACAAAAATTATCAACAAGACTTCGCTTAAGTATGTCGGCGAGAATTTAGAAATTGACCTTACCGGAACGTTGGTAGGAAGAGCTGTGCTAAGTGCAACGCCGGTGAAAATCGACGATACTTCCGTTACCGAAATACCGCGCTTCACCAAGACAGAAGATGTTAGTTT
>JAJYMU010000264.1 GCA_021786655.1 Bacteroidota bacterium | reverse complement strand
AATTATGACTGAAACCACTCAACAAAAAATCGGCTGGAAATTCCCGAAAGAATTTTGGCTTGCAAATTTTATGGAACTCTGCGAACGAGCCGCTTATTACGGATTCTTTATCGTTCTTACACTTTATTTAACTGACTTAGTCGGATTCACCGACACAGAAACCGGCATTGTTGCCGGAGTATTTTATGCCGGTCTTTATTTTCTTCCGCCGTTTGCCGGGGCTGTGTCTGATAAAATCGGTTTCAAAAACGGACTCATACTTGCTTTCGCGCTTCTTACAATCGGTTATGCTTTGCTTGGAATGTTTCATACAAAAATGCTGGTGCTGTTTTTCCTTTTCATTGTTCTCGTCGGCGGATCGTTTATCAAACCTCTAATCACCGGAACGGTTGCCAAGACAACTAACGAAGACAATCGTGCGCGGGGTTATGCGCTGTTTTATTGGATTGTCAACATCGGTTCATTCAGCGGTAAAACACTCGTCCCGTATATACGTCAAGGCATTGGCGTCGAGTACGTAAATTTTTTCTCAGCAGGAATGTCTCTGCTCGCAATGTTTTTTGCAATTTTTTTCTACAAACAATCGGACAGATCTTTTGAATCAAAAAAAATCTCGGACGTAATTCTTTCTCTCAAAAAAATTCTTTTAACGCCACGCCTTTTATTTCTGATTCTCATCGTTTCCGGGTTCTGGATTATCCAGCAGCAGCTTTATGCGACAATGCCGAAATATGTTATCCGTTTACGCGGCGATGATGCGCGGCCAGAATGGCTGGCAAATATTAACCCGGCGGTTGTTGTTCTTTTCGTTGTACTGGTAACCAACTTAATGAAAAAACGGAAAGCAGTTACATCGATGTTCGTCGGTATGATTCTAATGCCGCTTTCGGCGTTTGCAATGTCGTTCAGTCAAACTCTCGAAAGTTTTGCCGGCTCAAATATATCCATCTTCGGTGTACTGGCATTTCATCCGATAACTCTCATGCTCATCATCGGCATTGCGATACAAGGTTTGGCGGAGTGTTTTATCTCGCCGAGATTTTTAGAATATTTTTCTTTTCAAGCGCCGAAAGGTGAAGAAGGCGTTTATCTTGGATTTAGTCACCTGCATTCTTTTATCAGTGCGCTTGTTGGATTTATTATGTCCGGATTTTTGCTTGACAAATATTGTCCCGATCCGAAAACACTTCCGGCTGGATTGACCGAAATTCAGAGAGCAGCATATTATGCCGATGCGCATTTGATCTGGTATTATTTTTTGGCGATAGGATTTGTAGCCGCAATTGCGCTGTTCATTTTCAAAATTGTAACCGAGAGAATTGATAAGCGGAACGCTGCACTCAAATAAGTTAATCTTTCAAAGTTGCTTTCAGCGAATCGGAAATAACAATTTCTTTATGATACGGGAACGAATGGTTCCCGTTTTTATTTGCTGCGATTACGCGGATTGGAAAACTGCCTTTAACTACGGGCGTGATTCCAACTGAAACAATATTGTTCGCTTTATCGAAATGAAAATCTTTTTCTTCCTTGTTGAAAAAGATCTGAATTGTTTTCGGATTGATTCCGGTTGAATCATGAAGACTAAACGCTGCGTGCAGCATGTCGTTTTGAATTCTCATGCTGTCTGGAATGAAAACAATTTCCGGTCTCCCAGATCTAAAATATTTTGCCAGTCCTCGAAAAATTCCCCAAGCTTGAATTTCGTTGAACGCTTCATTGTTAAGTCGCAGTTCTTCCCAGTGACTGGTATGAAAAGCGCATTCTATAAGAACTGCCGGGATATTGGTTTTTCTAAGAACGGAAAATCCTTCGCCCGGATAAATGTTGTAGTCAGAATAAGTGCCGTCGAACGAACCGAGCCCGCCGGAGTTTCTCATCACGTACGCAAGATCGCGTTCGATGAATTTTGCTATGTCGTGATTGCACGGCTCGTATTCGTAGTTCACATCTTTCGCGTGATAATAAGCAGCAGTATAGTCGGTGTAATCATCTTCCGTTTTGCCAGGCGCGTTATGATGAATGCTAATAAAAATTTCCGCACCGCTTTTGTTTGCTAATTCGGAACGATCTGCAAGCGGAACGGTTTTATCAACGTCGCGCGAAATGAAAACTTGTGCGCCGGCTTCTTCAAGATACTTTTTTAGATTCAGCGCAACGCGAAGGTTAACATCGGCTTCAATAATTTTTCCGTCGCGGCTTTTATTTTTTCTGTCTTCGCCGCCGTGTCCGGGGTCTAAAAATATTTTTCTTCCAATTAGATACTTCGAATATTCCTTGATTGCATTTTCGCGATCGACCGGATTTTTCCAATCGGTCGGATATTCATAAAGCGGAATAACCGGCGCCGAAGAGCACGAAACCAGCACAAGCAGAAAAACGAACGAAAGTAAATTCAAGAAAAACTTTTTATGCATTGATTCCTTTCCAAAGCGAAATGACACTTTGAACAATGATTGAGATTGGGTTCAAATTTATTTGAGTGAATGTTCCGTATTGAGAACGTTAGCTCTTTGCCGAATGATTTTAACTCATCACGCGAAATTTCTTTTACAGCAGCCTGATCTACTTGTTTTAGGAAAATTAATCTAAGGTCAAACCGGTTGTATTCCTTGTAAAGCTTCGACAAAATATAAGCATAAAATTTCAGCTGAGGTAAATAGTCACCCGTTCGACTTGCCAACTGCTGCGGCGTAATGTTATCAGTTTTGTAATCGACGATGGTCAGCCGATCTTTTTCAATTATCAGTTTATCGATTATTCCGTAGAGATAGTGCTCGCCTTCTTCGCAGTAAATCTCAAATTCATTTCTGTAATTTTTGTGAAGAAGAATCGATCTATAAGTTTCGGAATCATAATACCGAACGATGTCGTCACGAATTGAAACCAAAAGTTTGTCCCGATCTGATTCCTCAACGGAAATTTCGGCAGTTAATTTCTTGTTTAAGAATTCCGTGAGATCATTCTTATTCAAGATCGGA
>JAJYMU010000080.1 GCA_021786655.1 Bacteroidota bacterium | reverse complement strand
TGCCGCACATGATAAAGCCGGCGCTGCGGTAATTCTTTCATTTGCAGTTTCAGGAATCGCCTGCATTTTTGCCGCTCTCTGTTATGCCGAATTTGCTTCTATGGTGCCCGTTGCCGGTTCAGCATATACTTACGCTTATGCAACACTGGGAGAAATGATGGCGTGGATTATTGGTTGGGATTTAATCCTGGAATATGCGGTTGCATCTGCAACGGTTGCACACGGATGGTCGCAATACTTTCAAGATTTTCTCGGCACTTGGCATGTCAAACTTCCGCTTGCTTTAACTCGCGCACCGTTCGATTTTAATCCCGATACCGGAATGCTATGGATGACAGGCTCGGTAATAGATTTTCCTGCCATCATGATTGCTTTAATAATAACGGCAATTCTTGTAAAAGGAATCAGAGAAAGTGCAGGATTCAATGCAGTGATTGTTGGTATCAAGCTTGTTATTGTTCTGTTTGTGATTGTGGTCGGTGCAATGTATATCAACACAGCTAACTGGACGCCATTTGCACCGTATGGTTATACCGGTGTTAGTTTTTTTGGCAAAACTGTTTTCGGTGAAACCGGTTTAGGAGGGATGCCCGTTGGAGTTCTTGCCGGTGCAGCGATGATCTTTTTTGCATACATCGGATTTGATTCTGTCTCAACTCACGCTGAAGAAGCAAAAAATCCTCAGCGCGATGTTCCGATCGGAATCATTACTTCTCTAATTCTTTGCACAATTTTGTATATAGCTGTCTCTGCCGTTTTAACGGGAATGGTTCCGTACAACAAAATAAATATTGATGCCCCCGTATCGGATGCATTTGGTCAGGTCGGATTACATTGGGCGCAGGTATTGGTTTCGTTAGGTGCTGTTGCTGGCATAACTTCCGTACTACTTGTCATGATGTTAAGCCAGCCGCGTGTGTTTTTGGCAATGGCGCGTGACGGTCTGCTTCCGGAAAGTTTTTTTGGTGCCGTGCATGATAAATTTAGAACCCCATGGAAGTCCACAATATTAACGGGAATTTTCGTTTCAACTTTAGCCGGATTGCTTCCGCTAAGAATTTTGGCAGAGCTGGTAAACATTGGAACATTATTCGCATTTGTGATAGTATGCTCTGCTGTTTTAATTATGCGCAAGACTCATCCGGAAGCGGAACGACCGTTCAAATCACCTTGGTTTCCATTTGTGCCCATCGCCGGTGTAGTAACTTGTTTGATGCTGATGTTCTCATTACCGGAAGAAAACTGGTTGCGCTTATTTATCTGGCTGGCTATCGGAATGATGATCTATATTTTCTATGGGCGCAAACATAGTAAGATGAGAAAATATGTAGATGCTCAAAAATAAATCAAGCCTTTATTCTAAGATGAACTCGCTTGTTGTTGGCGAGTTCATCTTTACTTTTAATTTATCCCGCGTAATTTTTTTCTCAAATTTAATTAGTCTTATCTGAAACGAGATTCATTTCATGTTTTGTGCGGTGACTTATTTTATTTATTTTTGCACTGCACCCTTAGCTCAGTTGGTAGAGCATATGACTCTTAATCATCAGGTCGGGGGTTCGAATCCCCCAGGGTGCACTAGAAAAACCTTGAATACAAAATGTATTTGAGGTTTTTTCAATTGAAGCCATTCTAAAGAAACATGCCGTAATATTTTTACTCATTTGCCAGATTAAGAATTCGTCGCGGTTCTTTTTGAGTCATATAATTCAGCTACGAAAAACTATTGATAAACCAACAAGATAAACAACGGACAGAGTTGATTGATAGAATCAAATTTTTCATATTATAACGTTCATTTGTTTACTGCACGACGAAACCATTTTAATTAAAAGAACAGCAAAAATTTTCTAAAGCACACCTTTTTATGAAAACAATCTTCCACTTAGACATGGACGCTTTCTTCGTTTCAGTCGAAAGGATTTTAGATCCCTCCTTGGAAGGCAAACCGGTAATAGTCGGCGGCGACCCTCACGGTCGCGGAGTTGTTGCGGCATGTAGTTACGAAGCGCGCAAGTATGGACTTCATTCGGCGATGCCGATCAAAACGGCTTTTCGTTTATGTCCCAACGGAATTTATCTTCACGGCCATCATAAAGAATACGGGCGATACTCGAGAGTGGTAAAAAGATTGCTCGAAAAAGTTTTCCCGATAGTTGAAAGAGCTTCCATTGATGAATTCTATCTCGACTTTACCGGTTGCGAAAAAATTTATGGTGCACCCGATTCATTTGCAGAACGGATTCAAAAAGAAATTTGGGAAACGATTGGACTTCCATGCTCAATTGGAATTGCAAGCAACAAAACCGTTGCCAAGATCGCTTCAGATTTTAAAAAGCCGAAAGGGATTACATTCGTTCCGCACGGAAAAGAAAAAGAATTCTTGGCTCCGCTCAAGATCGAAAAGATTCCCGGAATAGGGAAAGCAACTTTTAATTTGCTGCACTCTCGCGGATTTATAACCGTAAACGATATTGCAAATGTTTCGCAAGATTATTTATCGATTCTTCTCGGCAAGTACGGCACGGATCTTTGGAAGAAAGCAAACGGCCACGGGACCGATCTTTTATCAGTCGAGCACGAACGAAAAAGTATTTCGAAAGAGACCACGTTTGGTAAAGACATAGTAAGCAAAACAAAAATCGAGTCGGTCATTTTTGAACTTGTGGGGGAAGCTTGCCAGCTTTTAAGAAATGGAATGCTGCAAACTTCAACAGTTTCGATAAAATTGCGCTACGCGGATTTTTCTACACTCACCAGGGCAAAGACAATTAAGCAAACCGACGACGACAAAGTAGTCTACGATGTAGCCGTTGATCTGTTCAGAAAAGCATTTACTCGCGGAGTTGGCATCCGTCTAATCGGAATTCATCTTAGCAAGTTAAGTCAGTTTGCCGAACAGGAAATTTTGTTTGAAGACGAAGAAATCGCAAGAAAGAAAATGCTTAGCGCGGTAACCAAAATTAGAGACAAGTACGGTTTCGAATCGATTCACATTGGTAAAACAGAGAATGATTAACAGCCGTGTTGAGGCGATGGCGTAAAACAAATAATTTTTATAACAATAAAACTATCAAACAATGAAACAATTAAAATTATCCTTAATACTTCTACTCATATTGACGCTGACAATTTCTGCGCAAACCGGCTTAATAAACAAGTTTGAGATTAAACCAAACGATCTCGCCTTAACGCGTCCCGCTCAGCCGAATCAATACATGGATAAGGTTGGGCGTAAAGCCGCATTGATGGGATTTGAAAACGGCTCGTTCGAAATGTGGATTTGGCCATGGAAAGTGCTTCGTAATTTTGACATGCAATTTTTTGTCGGCACAACCACACAGCCGATCATGTCGAAAGATATTTTGCGCGATATTACGGTAACACCCGAAGCAACGACCATTACTTTTGTTTATGAATCGTTCACGGTTAAAGAAATAATTTTTGTTCCGCATGATAAACCCGCCGCAATAATTTTGCTCGATGTTAACACAACAACCCCACTCACAATCGTTCCGGGATTTATGCCGGTGATGCAGCCGCAATGGCCCGCGGGAATCGGCGGACAATACAGCTATTGGGATGACGATATGAAAGCCTACGTCATTTCGGAATCTCAGCAGCGCGGATTGTTTTTGTGCGGATCGCCTGCTGCCGAACAAATGACTGCAACGCCGGCGCACATGTTCGCCGAAAATCCGATTCAATTCAAAATGGAAATTAAACCGGGCGACGCAAAAGATAAATTTATTCCGATTGTAATTGCCGGAAGTCCGGTGAAGGCAAAATACGATTCGGTGAAAGTTCTTTACAGAAATATTCTATCGAACATAGAAAAACTTTACGACGAAAATTATCAGTTCTACAAAAACTTAAGAAACTCGACCGTAGAAGTAATCACGCCGGATGATAAACTGAATCTTGCATTTGAATACGGAAAAGTTGCGCTGAACAATTTGCTGGTGGACAATCCGAATCTTGGAAAAGGTTTGGTTGCCGGATACGGGATGAGCGGCGGCGGAGGTCGTCCCGGATTTGCGTGGTTCTTCGGCGGCGATGCATTTATCAATTCTCTCGCTATGAACAGTTACGGCGATTACCAAACCGTTAAGGACGTATTAGAGTTTACTCAAAAATGGCAGAGGCAAGATAATTTTCCGATTCGTAAAAAAAATCCATTTGACAAAAACATTGATATCGGAAAAATGGCGCATGAACTTTCTCAAAGTGATGGACTTGTTGATTGGTGGAACGATTATCATTTCGGATACAATCATGCCGATACTTCGCCATGGTATTTGGTCGCAATTGGAGATTATTTCAAAAAAACCGGTGACATTGAGTTCATAAGAAAAAGTTGGAAGTCGATTGTTCAAGCGTATGAATGGTGCAAAAGCAAAGACAGCAACGGCGACGGGCTGATGGATTTGAAAGGAGCCGGACTTGGCGTGCTGGAGTTCGGTACGCTCGTGAAAATTTTCAACGACAATTATACTCAAAGTTTGTGG
This sequence comes from Bacteroidota bacterium, assembly GCA_021786655.1. Taxonomy (GTDB): domain Bacteria; phylum Bacteroidota; class Ignavibacteria; order Ignavibacteriales; family Melioribacteraceae; genus Fen-1258. The sequence goes on along the minus strand of JAJYMU010000080.1, from coordinate 12,406 downwards.
ACACAAGGCATCAAAGAAGTCAACTTGATGGCAAAGTATGTCAGCGATAAAAAAATTGAAAATGAATCTGCGAAACTTTTTCGACAAGCGCAGCAAGCTTTGGAAAAGATTTATTGGATAGACGACCTAGGTTTTTACAGTTTCGGTGCGGCAGAAGACGGCAAACAAGTACGCGACAAAAATATTTATTCGTCGGCATCAATCATGTTTGGGCTAATGGATAAAGGGCGAAGCGAGGGTACCATTGAAAAATTTAACGAAAGCGATATGGTAACAGATTGGGGTGTTCGCAACCTTTCTAACAAGTCCTCGCTGTATGAACCGACAAATTACAATTATGGAACCGTTTGGCCGTTCACTTCATATTTAATCGGCGCGGCACAATTTAAGACTCACTTTGATTTGCAAGGATATGAAACTGTATTCAAAACGGCGCAGCATGCTTTTGATTACGGTTTGGGAATTGTGCCGGAAGTATTTTCCGGTGACATTAATACAAAACTTGGCGAAGCATATCACGATCAAGGATTCAGCGTCAGCGGTTATGTTTTCCCTATGATGAATGGATTGATCGGACTTAACGTTAATGCGCTTGAAAACAAAATAACTTTGGCGCCGAAACTGCCGGCTGATTGGAAATTTTTGAAAGTGAACAATATTAGAGTTGGAAATAAAACAGTGAGTGCAGAGTGTAGAGTGAAGAACGATGAAATGAGATTGTTTACCGATGCGAATGGCGACAAAGAAATTGATTTTGAATTCGCGCCGGATTTTACGCTTGGAACAGAAATATCATCTGTCACGCTGAACGGTAATCCGGTTCAATTTGAATTGCTCAAACATGAACAAGCGTATCAACTGCGAACAAGTTTCAAAGTGAAAAACAAAAGCGAGTTAGTTGTTTCATACAAACATGCAATTGCAATTTATTCGCTTGCAAAAAATTCTCCGATTGGCGTTACGAACGAGGGACTGAAAATAGTTTCGCAAAAACTTGAAGGAAAACAACTCACAATAGATTGCGAAGGCAAACCGAATACAAATTATGAACTTGGAATAATGAATTCCGACTTAGCTATCAAAATCACCGGTGCAGAATTGAAGGATGTAAGGTTGATCGTAAATATTTCTGGAACCGGAAATGAATTTGTCAAACATAAAATTGTAATCTCGGTAAAATGACGACAGGTCGTAAATGTAAATAGCAAGTGAAGTCAAGAAAAATATTTTTTGATTTGAAAAAATAATTTGACCGTTTAAAAAGAATTTTTTTACATTGAAATCGGAATTAGGAACAGTGCCCCGTTATTCCTAAATTGAAATCACGATCAAGAGTATGTACTCCAGAACAATTCGCTGCGGCGAACTGGACACAAATCCGCAGCAAGCTGCGAGGAATTATACCTAACCTTCTCGTCCGTCGTAGCGAACGCGAAGGCGGATTAAACAAAATTATCAACTTAAATTTATCTCGGAATTCATGTTAGCAATTACACTTGCACGAGAAAATCAAACCAGCAATTATCAGCCGCGACAAAACGAGGATTCCCATTTTGAAATAAAAGTTGTTAACGAAGGACTCTTTCCAGAAATCCGTATTAGTCTCGTTTCCCGATCGGAAGAAAAAGACAAATCGAAAATTGAATCGGAAAAATAAATCTCCGGTTATCTAACCGCCGCACAAAAAATCAAATTAGAAAACAAAAGCAACTCACTGAAAAATCTCCTTATCTTAAATCAAGAATTATTCTTTGTTGAATAACTAAGCATAGAACTTCGTTCATTATGTCGTTAAAGAAAAAACTTACCGCATTCGATTTGACAATGATTGCTATCGGTTCAACGATAGGCTCGGGAATTTTTTTCACGCCGTCGTTAATCGCCAAATCATTAAATGATCCGCTGCTAATATTGTTTGCATGGCTGGTTGGCGGATTGATGGCTCTTTCCGGCGCATTAACTTTTTCCGAATTAGGTTCAATGTTTCCTGAAGCGGGCGGCGTTTATGTCTATCTTAACAAAGCCTACGGCGAGCTTGCTTTTAATTTTTTCAGTATGACCGCAGTTAGCATTTTTATCTTCCGCAGAAAGCTGCCGCAGATAGAACGCCCGTATTCAACTTTCGGTTATCCGGTTACACCGTTATTTTTCATTGCAATGGCGGTCTGGTTTGTAGTAAATACGCTCATCGAAAAACCGCAGCAGGCATGGGCTGGATTATTGTTCCTCGGTATCGGAATACCAGTCTATTATTTTTGGAAACGAAAGAAATAAATTCATCGCAAAGCAAATTATTACCAAAATTTAACCCTCTTAAGCGCGGAACCTATTAAACTTTTCGTTCATCTAATATGTTATAAGAAATAAAGGATGTGAATCGAGAAGTTGAAATGAACGAATTCAATCTACACATAGAAAAATATGTTTCGAGCGGAAAGGTGAAACGCATCGTGATTAAAACCGACGAGGAAAATTATCTTCTCGACTTTTCTATTGATTCATTCGCAGCGCGGTCGTTTCTTACCGCAGTAGTAGAATTTTTCAAAGCCGCCGCACATATTTTTCCCCGTTTCCACGTTAGCGTGATTCGATTGAGCGAACAAATCTAAATTCAGCGCTGCCAATTCGTTTCAAAAAATAGAGAGGTTAATGTGTCCACCAAGTTCACCATCAACGGAAAAGAATTACTTGCCAAGATTGAAGAGTTGATTAAAGAAGGCAACGCGCGTAGAATTATTATTAAAGATGTTAACGGACGGACTTACATTGAAATACCGGTAACAGTTGGCGTGATAGGAGCTTTCTTCGCACCGGTGCTGGCAGCGGTTGGCGCGCTTGCTGCGCTCGCGGCAAATTTTACTGTTGAAGTGATTAAAAAAGACGAACCGGAAAAACCCAATTGAAATATTTTACAGCATGATTGCCGTTGATTAATCTCTAATGAAATGCGGCATTTCAAAAGGAATTTCCAAAGACAATTCAACGAGTCCTTTCATTTCACCGTTATCGTACCACGGAGCTTGGTAGATTAGTTTCTTAACCCCATTCTTTTCGATTGTATATACATTTGTTTTTTGATGATCCAATAAGTCGCGGATTTGATCCGCGGAATTTTTATTGTGACACTCGAACAAACTTTTTCCGATTAAACCGAAGCCGCCGTCTTTTTCAAAAGTTGCCGCAGATTTATTATTCATATCGGTTATAATACCTTCGTTATCGCAAACCGTTACGGCTGCGCTGAATTCTTTTGTCCAATCCATCTGTTCTCCGATTATTCTTTCTGAAACAAAGCGCTGTGGCTTCCTTTTATTTTTGGTCTTTCAATCACCTTTAAATTATTCCGTTCGGCAATTGAAATGGTCTTCTTGAAATCTTCTTCGGTTACATGTCCTGCCGGCTCTGAAATTAGCAAACAACCTTTTCTTTTTATTGTTGCTGAAACTTCCTTTATAAACGGAACTGCGTCCGGAACTTCATGCACCATTGCGAATGCCAGAACAAAATCTAATTTCTCTTTTAGATCATCAAGTCCGAGTGATTCTTGATTGCACAAACGCGGTTCAATTCTTTTCAACAAATTAACTTTTCCGGCGCGCTTCTTCAAAACATCAAGCATCTTTTCCTGCATATCAACGCAAATCACTTTTCCATTTGCACCCACTAACTTTGCAAGCTCCAGACTAAAATAACCCATCGCGCATCCCACGTCCATTACTTTCATTCCCTCCTTAACGTATGGACTTAAAATCTTATTCGGACTTTGAAATAATTTTCTAAGCGGACTTAATAAGAGGTAACCGATCCAAACCGGGCAAACTTGTTCTGCCATTTTTCCCTCAGCTTAACTTGTAAGAAAAGTATTTGTGCTTAATCAGACGTTTGAAACCAAAAGCAGTTACTTGGGAATAAATCATAATTAGTGCGGACAAATGCGGTCGCTCAATTAATAAAACTGTTTCTTATCGTGTCCAAACGTTCTTTTGAAGCGGGTTCTGATTTGAACAATTCGGCCAAATCATTGCATACATATTTGCTGCAGTGAGCACAGTTCTCAATTCCTTTTTGAACGGCGCACTTTCTAACCTTACAATTATTGCAGCCGATAAATAATCTTCCGGTATTGGAGGTGCAACCGTTGCATGCGTTGATGTCTTCATACTTGTATTCAATTCCGTAAATCTCTTTGCATGCGCGGATAATTTCAGATACCAATTCTTGCTTCTTTAATTCGTTTGTCTCTCTTGCGGCTAAGTAGATGGGACAGCTTTGGCACAGCAACCCGCAATATGAAATTATTTTGGCCACAAATTGTAAATATTTATTTAGTCCAATAAGCACACCACATCAGAGAAAATGTTAGATTAAAAAGATAGTTATTTTCGCATCTACATTAGATTAATTGCTTCGTTGTATTTATGTATACTTTTAATAAACCATTTTTCGAATGATAATCTCTTCTTCCGTAATATCAATTCATCAATTGGAAAAAGATATAACTGATCATATCGAGAGAAGTAAAATCCAACTTCATCAATAGAAGACCAATTGCTGACACCTTTAACCTTGCCAATTTTACCTAAAAAATAATATCCAATAATTTGATTCAACATTTCTCTCGTAATGCTAAGTTTTTTTGTGTTTTTTATATCAATAAGTTTGTTATCAATAATCAAATCAGCATCAGCCCCACCAATGAGTCTAGAATATCTCCCAAATGTAGGATTAAGAATGCAGCGCTTTTCAATTTTTAATTTCTGAAAATCAATGTTACTTAGAATGGTTGTTAATTCTTTTATATCTTTTCTTTTATATTTTCCGAAATCATTTGAAAAATACATTCCCCCACTTCTAAAAATAATATCAAACTTTGCAAGATCGATTGACGATTTAATCAAATCTTTTGATAGAATCCCGCTCTTAATAAATCGCGAATAGTGACGTTTTGCTATATTGAAGTATTTGTTAAGCTCCTTACTATTAATAATACGAACTGCATTTTCTGACACCCACTGCTTTTCTTTAGCTTTAGGGAACAAGTATTTAAGGTGGAATCTTATTAAATAATCTATCGCAGTTCCAATTATCGGATGGCTTTTAGAAATTGGTGCTGATTTGATCTCACCTTTTAGGTTTATATCAGGACGGGGGAAATAAGTTTTCATTTTTTTCCTGACCGACGGTATTTGTGTAAATTGAGTTAAAGACATAATAAAAAGTTAGAGATCGTTGAACGGTTAAAAGAAAAACTCCATGCTCACAGAATAATTTCTTATCGGTGCAATGTTCCCGATAAACTCAACGTAGTTGTAGTTGAAAATATTCTTCGCGTTCAAAAATACTTTTGCCGGTACGGAACCGATTAAAAAATTGTAACCGGCGCTTATGTCGGTAACGTAAATCGGAACGCGCTTGTCCCCATCGACAACCAATGCGAGTGGCGGCTGCGTTAAAGCTTCATCAATAGCTTCCACGCGGCTTGCGTATCTAAAATTAATTTCAAACTCAAACGGCAGAGGAGTGTATTGGAGCCGCGCGTTCACAACGTTACGCGGTCGGTATTTCATCGGCGCATTATTTTCTAAATCGCGTGCCCACATGTAATTGTATCCGGAAGAAATTTTTATCAAGCCGGGTATCAAGCGCCAATCCAAAGTAAATTCCAATCCTTGAATTCTGGCTTTACTCAAGTTTATGAATTGAATCTTCGCGTCTTTCGTAAGAGTCGCTTCTATAAAATTGTTGTACTCGGTTTGATAAAGCGCGAGATCGAACGAAAGATCGTCCGAGTAATCATAACGCGCACCGGCTTCGAAAGAAATGCTTGTCTCGGATTTTAAATTTGGATTTTGCTTCACATCAATTCCGCCGCCGACGCCAACAGTTGTGAAAACTTCAGACGGAGTTGGTGCGCGGAATCCGGTTCCGACCGAAGCGCGTAGAATAAAATCTTTTGAAAGTTTATAATTCAATCCGGCTTTTGGTGTGAAGGCATTCGCACTGTTTAATGTATCGAGCTTCATGTAATCGTACCGAAGTCCAAAGTTAGCAATCAAGTTTTCAATTCCTTTGTACTCAGCTTGAAAATATGTGCCGCCGCCGAAAAATTTTGGATTCATAAAAATGTTGGACGATACTTTCGAGTAAGACGCTTCAACTCCTACGGTAGTAATCCATTCGTTGGAAAGCACCGCATTCAGCATCAACTCATTTCGAAAAAGATTAGCGACTGATTCGGTAAGTTCTATTCCGTAACCGTCGAACTTTGTGTAGTAGTAGCTTGTTTTAATTTCGCCGAACATATTTTTGTTGAAGTGATGATGGTAAATTAACCCAGTGAATAAGCGGTTGGATTCAACCGTGTTGCCGTTGTCTTCATCTTTCGGAACAAGCGCGTTTCGAGAATCTTTCCAGTAAAGAAAATTTCCGCGGTCCATGTTCAGGAAATCCGCGAAGAAGGTAAGTTTATCATTCTGGTTGAAGTCGTAATTAAGTTTAACGTAGCCGAGATAACGTTTCGCGTAATCGTTCTGCCGATAGCTCATGTTATCAAATTTTTTGAATGATAAAGTGTAAGCAAGATTTCCGACCGTGTTGGAATGTGTGAGTTCAACGCCGTAAAATGTTCTAAGGTTGCCGTTCCATTTCCAAATATCGTACGCCGGGTTATCGTACGTGCCGAAGTAAGTGCGGAAATGTGTTATTGGATTCTTTACGGAAGATTTTGTAATAATGTTAATGACACCGCCGATTGCCGATGAGCCGTACAGCGAGCTCGCCGGACCTTTTATAATTTCGATGCGTTCAATATCAGCCATGGGAATTAATTCCCAAACTATGTCGCCGGTATCGCCGCTGTACATTGGGATTCCGTTGACGGCAACAAGAACGCGCGCGCCGGTTCCTTTGCTGTATCCGCTCGATCCGCGGATGCTCGGCTGTTCAAGATTCATTTGCACGCCGGGAACGTTTTGCAGCATTTCATCAAAAGTGAGATAATTATTTTTATCAATAAAATCCGGCTGGATAATTGTTGTGCTCACCGGAAGGTCTTGAATTCTCTGCTCATATTTTGTTGCGCTCACAACAATCTGCCGCGCCTGAATCGGTTCTTCAGTTAAAACGATGATTAATGGTTTTGTCGCGGAATTGAAATCAATATTAATTTTCTTTTTCGAATAACCTATTAACGAAATTTCCAGCGAATAATTTCCGAACGGGAGATTTTTTATTTCGAAACTTCCGTCGCTTAAAGTCGCCGCACCATACTGGGTGCCGGAGACAACAACGTTCACTCCTTCAAGCAATTCATTTTTATCGGTAATTACTTTTCCTTTTAAAGAGCCCTGCTGTGCGTAAACGGAAATGCTTGCAAGCAGAAGAAAAATGAGACTAAGTTTTTTCATAAAACTCTTCTGATGTTTTTGAAAATTGATTACCCGCCGGGCGGCTGCGGCGGCGGATTGCTGAAATCGACTTTTACGTCAACCCCTGTTGTCATCTTGCCGTCTTGAATTGTCATAGTTGCCGGCTGAGATTGATTATTACCAATGCAGTAAACTCCGACGATGAACCAATCCTTTCTTGCCAAAGATAGAGTTGGAGTTTTGGATTGGGCAACAACGATGTACTGATAATCACCGGGGGCTATTTTGAAGATGGAAATAAAATTATTATCGACAGAATTATACGTGAACTTACTGCTTCCGTTCGGAATGGAGTCGATAACGAAACTTAAATTCGGCGGAAAGAAATCCGAACTATCTTTAAGAAGATTTTTGAAAACAACCAGGTGAGTTCGTTTGATTCCGGCAGGCCAACTGCCTACAAATGTTACCGTTCCGCTGAATCCGGTTACGCCGGGTGTTGTGCTGTTGGCGGGTTCAGGTTCAATACCTTTGTCGCATCCGACGATTAATGAAATAAGAACCGCTATTACAACAGCAAAAAAAACTTTACGCATATTGATCTTTCCGTTCATCTTGCACGACTAAATATAATAGAAGAAATAATAATTCTCAGCTTAATTCCGTTACTGTAAGATGAATTTAGATATTTATTTAAGTAAGTTTTTCAAAGCTAATTTCGGAATAATAAATTCTATCGTGCACACCAAGCTTCAAACATATTTTTCATTTATAATCTTATTCTTGGTTTTTCTGGCGCAAGTTTATGCCGCGGCAGACTCTCCCGGAGATATTGTTTTTAAGCAATTAAGAATTGAAGATGGACTTTCGCAAAGTACAGTTTCGTGTATGCTGCAGGACCGCGAAGGTTACTTGTGGTTTGGAACCGCCAACGGATTGAACCGCTACGATGGATATAACTTTCTCGTATTTGTTAACGATCCTTCGGACACGACTTCAATTTCCGGCAACGGAATACTCTCGATGTGCGAAGACAAAGACGGCTACATATGGATCGGCACTTCCGATGGAATTCTAAACAAGTATGATAGATGGAACGGAACCTTCACGCGCTACAACATTACCGAAGAGATGAGAACGCAAGTCGATCCGGAAGAAGCCTTCTACGATTTTCCGCTTCCGTTTTCACGCAGCAGCGATAGATCGATCACTTCAATCGTTCAGGACAAAAATGGTTACTTGTGGGTCGGAACATGGGGCAGGGGACTCGTAAAATTTGATGTTAAGAATAACAAGGTTGAATATTTTCATTACGATCTCAACAAGCCGAATGGTTTTCATTCCAACAGAATCAGAGCCATTATTCCCGATGACGACGGATCGGTTTGGGTCGGAACCCTCGGAGGCGGTTTGTATAAACTTGTTCCGGGAGTTGACCGCACCGTTATAATTAAATATGAACACAACGGTAATCCAGAAAGTTTGATCGATGATAAAATTTTTTCATTGTTTAGAGATTCCAACGGAGATTTTTGGATTGGGACTTACACAGGTGAAATCGATAGACTCACAAAAAAGAATCAGCAGCTTCCGCCTGATAAAGCGCGGTTCGAACGGTTTGAGATTCAAAAAGACGGGGCGAATTATCTTTCGGAAAGTTTAATCACCTCTTTTGCACAAGACCGTTACGGCGAACTTTGGATTGGGACATATTACGACGGTCTTATTCGATACAATTTGAAAAAGAAAATTTTTTCTTTTTACAGGAACGATCCGAATCAGCCCAACTCACTTTCTAAAAATGATGTGCTTTCGATTATGGAAGATAGATCTGGAACAATTTGGATTGGAACGCATTTAGGAAATGGACTTGATAAAATTGAACGCAGCTCGGTTAAGTTTAATCAACTGAACAAAGATTTAAAAAATAGAAACGGTTTGGATGACGATGTTGTCTGGGCAATTCACGGTGATGATAATTCGAATTTGTGGATCGGAACGTTCAAGGGCGGATTGAATCGCTGGGACAGGCAAACCGGAAAGTTTACTTATTATAGAAAGAACATTTTCGATCAGTACTCGATCAGCGACAACCACATCAGGACAATCATCGAGGACAATAGCGGCGGGCTCTGGATCGGCACTTACAGCGGCGGGTTAAACAGATTCAACAAAACGACCGGCAAGTTTTTGCATTACGGAAATATTCCCGGTGATTCATTGAGTTTGGGCGCAGATCAAGTTCAGGCATTGATGATTGATCACGCGAAAAATTTATGGGTTGGAACATTCGGAGGAGGATTAAATAAAATTTCTGCCGAAGACATTGTTGCAAATCATCCGAGGTTCAAAAGGTATATTCACGATTCTCAAAATCCATTCAGCATAAGCGACAACCGTGTGTACGCGCTCTTCGAAGACAAAGACAGCACTATTTGGATCGGCACATTCGGCGGCGGGCTCGATAAATTCAATCCCGCAACCGAACAATTCATCAATTACAAAAATATTCCCGGTGATGAATCGAGCATCAGCGATAACCGCGTGATGTGCATCCACGAAGATGATGACGGCTATTTATGGGTTGGAACATACGGCGGCGGTCTGCAAAAATTCGATAAGCAAAAAGAAAAATTTATTCGATTCGGCAAAAGAAATAAAATGAACAGCTCTGTTGTTTACGGCATCGAAGCGGATAATCACAAAAATCTTTGGATGAGCACAGACAACGGGCTTTTCAAACTTAACGCCCGTACAGGAACATTTACTCAGTATGATCTTCACGACGGTCTGCAAAGTCTTGAATTCAGCGGCGGCGCGTACTTTAAATCCAAATCCGGTGAAATGTTTTTCGGCGGCATCAACGGGTTAAATTATTTTTATCCCGATAGTGTAAAAGACAACATGGTTATTCCGTCAATAGTGGTGAGTTCAATCAGAGTTTTCAACGAACCGATAAAAGGAGAACGGAACAGAATCGAACTTTCCTACTTGCAAAATTTCTTTTCGTTCGAATTTTCCGCTTTGGATTATACTAATCCACAGGATAACCAGTACGCTTACATTCTGGAAGGATTTGATAAAGACTGGCATTATGTTGATTCGCGAAGAAGAATTGCGAACTACATAAACTTATCGCCGGGCGAATATGTTTTTTGTGTGATCGGTTCCAACAACGACGGAATTTGGAATAACGACGGCGCACGAATCCATATAATAATTCTACCGCCTTTCTGGGAACGCTGGTGGTTCATTGCAGGCGCGGCGCTGTTGATTACTTTTATTATCTTTTATGTAAGTACTGTAGGCTATAGAAATCTGCTGGCGATCGAGAAAATTAAAAGCAAACTTGCAGCAGATCTTCACGATAATGTCGGTTCGGGACTCACTTAAATTTCCATACTCAGCGAACTAACATCGCACGAGATAAAAAATTCGTCTCCCGAGACGAATAAGAATTTAGTTCTGATTAGTGATAAAGCCCGCCAATTGATCGACATCATGAGCGATATAGTATGGATGGTTAACCCAAAACGCGATACGTTTTACCACCTTCTGCTGCGCCTCAAAGACTCTTATGCGGATCTGCTGAACTCTGCCGGTATTTCGTTTAAGACTGTAAATCTTGAAAAGATTAACACGCTGAAGCTTCCGATGGACTACAAGCAGAACCTTTTTTTGATTTTTAAGGAGGGGATTAACAACGCAATCAAATACAGCAAGTGCAACAAAATAATTCTCGAAGCAAACTTGAACAAAGATATTCTGGAACTCATACTACGCGACGACGGCACCGGTTTCGATATTCAAAAGATTAAGAGCGGCAACGGACTTCTTAATATGCGGTCTCGCGCAAGAACCATCGGCGGAGAACTTGTAATTGATTCTTCCGGTGAAGGAACGCAAATCAAATTTACCGGCAAAATTTTGAGCCTGAAGAAAGTTGTTCTTCCATTTCTAAAGTAGTTCCGATCTTAATTCGGTAAAGTATTTTTCCAATTCATTTCAAAGCAAGGATAAAAAATATTATCTTGCATCCGCAAGAGCGGGAACCTTTAATGATCAAGGTAGCACTCATAGAAGACAACACAACTATCCGAGACGGACTTGCGGCTCTAATAAACGGAACTACGGGCTACAGTTGTGTCGGCGCATTTTCCGATTGCGAATCATTTCTCTCCAAACTTGAAACACTCAGCGTTGATGTTGTTTTAATGGATATCGGTTTACCGGGCATGAGCGGTATCGATGGAATTGCGCACGCAAAAAAAATTAAACCCGAACTGAATATTTTAATGCTTACCGTTTATGAGGACAGTCAAACTGTGTTCAAAGCGCTGTGTGCGGGAGCGTGCGGCTATCTCGTTAAAAAAACTCCGCCGAGCCGTCTGCTTGAAGCCATTAAAGATGCATTTGAAGGCGGCGCGCCAATGAGCTCTTTAATTGCGCGGCAAGTGATTACTGTTTTTCAGCAAACGCAGGGCGCGGCAACTTTGGCGCCCGATCATGAATTATCAGCGAGAGAAAAAGAAGTGATAACATCTCTGGCTGAAGGCAATAACTATCAAGAAATTGCAGACCGTCTTTTCATCAGTGTTGATACCGTCCGGCATCACATCAGAAATATCTATCGCAAACTTCACGTGCACTCACAATCCGAAGCAGTGGCAAAGGCAATCCGAAAAGGAATTATTTAGATACTTGATTCTAGATACTGGATGCTGGTTTTTGTGATAAACAAAAGCATCTATTGTTCAATATTAATCCAGTAACTAATATCAAGTATCCAGCATCCAATATCCAGCAACAAGCTGCATCGCATGAACATGTAGGTTAGTGCAATAATTTCCACCTCTTATCAAAAAAACAACACATTTGTGCGGTTTACAAAAAAAGATCAATTCGCTAATTACATCTCAGAATTAGTAAGCAAGCAACATTAAAGCCGTATTAAAAAAATTTAACAACAAACTTGGAGGGCTTCAATGGAAAACTTAAGTCTTAGCCTCAGCGGAAATCCACTTGCAGAACTAATAAGC
>JAJYMU010000344.1 GCA_021786655.1 Bacteroidota bacterium | reverse complement strand
TGCTGTTGTCGGCGCTTTCACATCATTAATTGCCGCTACAATCGCGCTCACACAAAACGATATCAAAAAAGTTTTAGCGTACTCAACTGTTTCGCAGTTGGGTTACATGGTAATGTCGGTTGGAGTTGGCGCATATACTTTTGCTTTCTTCCATTTAGTTACTCACGCGTTTTTTAAAGCATGTTTGTTCTTAGGTTCAGGTTCGGTAATTCATGCAATGCACCATGAACAAGATATTCGCAACATGGGTGGATTAAGAAAGAAACTACCGATCACTTATTACACATTTCTTATTTCTACGGTTGCAATTTCGGGTGTGCCATTTACTTCAGGATTTTTAAGCAAAGACGGAATTCTTGCCGGCACACTTGCATTCGGAAAATTAACCGGTCATTGGTTGATTCCGGCGATGGGATTTCTTGTTGCGGCAATGACAGCATTTTACATGTTCCGTTTAGTAATCCTAACATTTCATGGCGAACCCAGAGATCGCCACAAATACGAACATGCACATGAATCACCATTTGTCATGGTAGCTCCGCTTGTAGTTTTGGCAGCGTTATCAATTTTTATTTGGTACACACCAAATCCGTTTGCACCGGCAGACGGTTGGTTCTTAAAAAATTGGGTTAAAACTCCCGCTCAAGTTACACCGGTTCAAACAAGATTTGAATTCATGAAACCGAGCACTGAAGAAGCAAAAGCCGAAGTGCACGGCGAGATTACTCATTCGGTTGAATATACCGAGACGATGCATTGGGCGCACTATCCGGCAATGATCTTATCGCTTATAGTTGCCGGTTTAGGAATTTTAATAGCATTTATGTTTTATCAGTGGAAGAAGATTAGCGCGGATAAGCTGGCAGAGAAATTAAAAACATTGTACAAACTATCTCTCAACAAATGGTATCTGGATGAAATCTACGACGCTACAGCAGTTTCTGGAACGTTGGGTTTTGGTTCCATCCTTGCATGGTTCGATAATAAAATTGTTGATGGAATAGTGAACGGTTCGGCACACGTAACGCAACTTGTTTCAAAGTTCAGCAATTTGTTCGATACTTATGTTGTTGACGGCTTTGTAAATTTTACCGCGTTCTTTAGCGGATTTGTTGGTTTGTCATTTAGAAGATTGCAGACAGGAAAAGTTCAGACGTACATTATTTTTGTCGTGTTCTCAATAATTATTCTTTTGTTGATCTTCAAACCATTCTGATTACTGTAGGGAACGGTCTATGACCGTTCCAGAAATAAATTTGTGGAACGGTTATAAATCGTTCCGTACAAAAATTAAAAACATAGGTTAAACATGATTGGATTTCCGATACTTTCGTTAATAACTTTTCTTCCTATACTGGGAATGTTCATCATACTCGCGCTCCCAAAAGAACAGCCGAAGAATGTAAAATATCTGACTCTTGCCATCACGGCGATTCAGGTTGTACTGGCGATTATTCTTTTGGCTAATTACAATTACTCTGCCGCGGGAATTTACGATGAGAAATCGTTTCAATTCATTGAGAAGTTCAGATGGATTAACATAACAGGCATTTCATGGTTAGGAACCGTTAAGATTGATTACTTCTTGGGAATTGATGGTTTAAGCACTCCAATGGTTTTGTTAACCGCGCTCATTTCTTTCATTGCAACATTGTCTTCTTGGACGATTGAGAAATCAGTTAAAGGTTATTTTGCCCTCTTCCTTCTTTTAGACGCCGGAATGATGGGAGTGTTTGTTGCGCTAGATTTCTTTTTGTTCTATATCTTCTGGGAATTAATGTTGCTGCCGATGTACTTCTTGATTGGTATTTGGGGCGGTCCAAGAAAAGAATATGCGGCTATTAAGTTTTTCATTTACACATTATTCGGAAGCGTTTTCATTCTTCTCGTTATGATCGGATTATATTTCAGCGCAACCGAGTTGATGCAAGATGGAGCGAGAGTGCACACATTCAACATGCTTGCTCTCATGAATCCGGCAAACTACTCGCCCGATGGAATTCTTTCGGCGCTCAATCCCAATAACTTACGGCTGATTGCTTACATTGCATTGTTTGCAGGCTTCGCAATAAAAATTCCTATGTTCCCTTTCCACACTTGGTTGCCTGATGCGCACGTAGAAGCTCCGACTCCAATCAGCGTTATCCTTGCCGGCGTATTACTGAAAATGGGTACGTATGGAATTCTCAGAGTTAGTTACCCAATTTTCCCCGATATCACGCGTCAGTTGATGTGGTACATTGCGTTGTTCGGAATGATCAATATTATTTACGGCGCGCTCGTTGCCCTTGCTCAAAAAGATTTTAAAAAGCTGATCGCTTACTCATCAGTATCTCACATGGGTTATGTTCTTTTAGGAATGGCTTCGCTGACAACGGTTGGAATTAACGGCGCAATTTTCCAAATGTTCAACCACGGAACAATCACTGCAATGCTCTTCTTAATTGTCGGCGTAATTTACGATCGCACTCACACAAGAGGTCTTAATGATTTCGGCGGACTTGCAACTCAAATGCCGGTTTACACTGGATTTGTAACTGTCGCATTCTTTGCTGCTATCGGATTGCCAAGCATGAGCGGATTTGTTTCCGAAGCTTTGGTATTTCTCGGCGCGTTCGGTGTCGAACTGATTCGCGTTCTTACAATGATTTCAACGTTGGGAATTTTATTGGGTGCCGGTTATATGTTGTGGACGCTTCAAAGAATTTTCTTTGGACCATTAAATGAAAAATGGGCTTCGCTAAAAGATTTGGATGGAAGAGAATACGCAATGTTCATTCCTCTTACCATCATAATAATTTTCTTAGGAGTTTATCCTTCCGGCATGCTGAATATTATGAATACATCTGTTAACTCGCTGGTTAGTTTTGTAACGACTACAATTCATTCAACTTCACTTGGCGGATTATAAAATTAGAAATGGCAAATACAAATTTATATCACTCGCTTAGTCTTATAACTCCGGAAATATTTCTTTCTGTTGCTTTAATCATATTGGTTTTAGCAG
>JAJYMU010000181.1 GCA_021786655.1 Bacteroidota bacterium | reverse complement strand
ATCCAGAAACCAATAGGAGGTACAAATGAGCGTACAACCTATTACTGATCGCAGAAAAAAGCTTGGGTGGTCAAATCATCCTCGCAATAGTCAACCGCGGAGTGAACCGAATGACGCAACAGCAAGCACTCTTACGTTTGTTTCAGATTTTGTGTCGCCGGTAGATCAAATTCCGCAAGCCGATTATTCGCTAAGACGAACGCATGTTGATGAAAAAAAGAGAAGACCGCTCCGCTACACTTCAGAGAATTGGATAGGGTAACCGAAAAGATGTTTAAGTTTGATTACCGCTATTGCCAACCGAAGTAACAATCCCGCAAGAAGGAAAAGAGAAGAGTATATAATTTTTTTTGAAAAAGATCATTTCAAAATTGTCTGTGAATTGGAATTTAAACCGTTCCGTCGTTCAAAGACGGAACGGTTTTTGTTTTCACACTATAGATTAATGAAATGATCTTGTCTAAGGACTACATCATGATTCATGATGTCATGAACATGCTTACGTCACCGGCGCCGTGGCGGATAACTGTAGGTTCTTCGTCGCTCAAATCAACAATGCTCGAAGGTTCGCCTTCAAGCGCACCGGCGGCAAGCATCAGATCCACCTGCGAGTTAAAAATTGTCTGAATCTCAGAAGGATCAAACAAAAGTTCTCCTTTGCGGGTTGTAACGCTTGTGCTGACTATCGGATTGCCTAATTCTTTTGTCAATGTAAGCGCAATTTGATTGTTTGGTATCCGGATACCAACCGTGCGGCGCTTCGTCCATAATTTTTTTGGAACTTCACGCGCGGCGGGCAAAACAAAAGTGTAAGGACCCGGCAAAAGTTTTCGCATCGTTTTGTAAGCGTAATCGGAAACCTTTGCGTATTTAGAAATGTCTTTCAAATCGGGACAAATGAAACTGAAAAGTTTTGTTCCGGCATCTTGCTTGATTGTGTAAATTCTTTCCAGCGCTTCTTTGTTGTAGATGTCGCAACCAAATCC
Source organism: Bacteroidota bacterium (assembly GCA_021786655.1). Taxonomy (GTDB): domain Bacteria; phylum Bacteroidota; class Ignavibacteria; order Ignavibacteriales; family Melioribacteraceae; genus Fen-1258. The sequence goes on along the minus strand of JAJYMU010000181.1, from coordinate 2,029 downwards.
ATAAACGGTATCTGTGGGATAAATAATTACACCGCCGCTTTTCAATACTTCAACAGCTTTAGTTATAAAACGCAATTGCGGTGTAATGGGGTGTAATTCATAATATTCCATTGAAAGCTCCTTCCTTAAAAGATTAATGAATATTATGTTGATTGTACAGCGTAAGACCTCTAGAAGTTCTGTATTTGGTGAGAGTCAAAAATTTCTACCTAAAGCAATGAACTTCTGATCAAATAGTCAACAAAATTTTATAGGATTTTTTAATTGAGTTAATGAAATTGCAGCAACAAATTTTGTGCAAATGCTAAAATTCCAAAAAATTTCCCGCCAAGTTGTGATTCTGGGTCTAATTAGCTTCTTTACCGATTTCGCCTCGGAGATGCTATACCCGATAACTCCAATTTTTTTAACTGCAGCACTCGGCGCGTCTATGTCGCTTGTCGGATTAATCGAAGGTATTGCGGAAGTAACCGCCGGATTTTTGAAAGGATATTTTGGCGCACTCTCGGATAAAATAGGCAAACGATCCGTCTTTGTTGTTGTCGGTTACAGTTTGTCGGGAGTTATAAAATCTTTGCCGGGAATAATTGTAACCATTCCATCCGTTATTTTTGCGCGCGTTATTGATAGAGTTGGAAAAGGAATTAGAACAGCGCCTCGCGATGCGCTGCTGGCAAGTTACGCCGATCCCGCCAGAGACGGGGCAAGAGGAAACACCGGCGCCGTTTTCGGATTTCACAGAGCAATGGATACGTTCGGCGCGGTTGCCGGACCATTGAGCGCACTTTTATTATTGAATTTCTTCCCGGGAAAATACTCGTGGATTTATCTTATCGCTCTAATCCCATCAGTGTTTGCAATTGGATTTACGTTTGTAGTTAAAGATGCTAAAGTCAAAACAAAAACGAGCGGCAAAAAAAGTTATGCTCAATTTTGGAAATCTTCACCGCGAGAATATAAAATATTTCTTTTGTTATTCACTCTCTTTTCTTTGGTCAACAGCAGCGATGTTTTCTTGATTTTGAAATCGAAGCAAGTCGCGCATTCGGATATTACGGCAATCCTGGGTTACGTCTTTTACAATTTGATTTACGCGCTGTCGTCTTACCCGATAGGATTGGTTGCTGATAAGTTCGGCAAACGAAACGTGTTTATCGTTGGGCTGCTGATTTTTTCTTTTGTTTATTTTGGGTTTGCCGCCAATCAAAATTTTCATTTCATCTGGATTCTGTTCGCATTCTACGGCATATATGCAGCGGCAACCGAAGGTATTTCCAAAGCATGGGTTTCTGATTTAGTGCCGGACGAATTCCGCGGCTCGGCAATTGGTTTGCTAACAATGCTTTCAAGTTTCGCGATTATGTTCGGTTCATTCCTAACCGGAGTTTTGTGGGATAGTTTTGGCGCGCAAGTTCCGTTTATTGTCAGTTCTGTTGTTTCATTGGTTGTTGCGATACTACTATTCGTGTTTAAGTGATCAATTACAAGACCCTATTAACAATTATTAATGTTGTCGAGTTGTTGTCGTTTTACTTCTCACACCTCTTTTTACTATTTTTCGATTGAATTTTGCTCGAGCTCTCATGAAGAAAGATAAATTAGCAGTCGTTGCAGTTAGCGGTGGGATGGATAGCTGTGTCACCGCGGCGATTGCGAGTAAGTCTTACAACCTTGCACTGATACATTTTAATTACGGTCAACGTACGGAAAACAGAGAGCTCAAAGCTTTTCATGAAATTGCCGATCATTACAAGGTTAGCAAACGTTTAGTGATTGACTTCAGTCACTTCACAAAGATCGGCGGCTCATCGCTTACTGATAAATCGATTGAAGTCACAAAAGCCGATCTTGCCAGCAAAGAGATTCCGAGTTCGTATGTTCCGTTCCGCAACGCAAATATTTTAAGCGCGTGTGTGAGCTGGGCTGAGGTTATTGGCACTAATGCAATTTTTATCGGCGCCGTTTACGAAGACGCAAGCGGCTATCCCGACTGCCGTCCAAAATTTTTTGAAGCGTTTGAAAAGATGGT
>JAJYMU010000340.1 GCA_021786655.1 Bacteroidota bacterium | reverse complement strand
TTTCATTCTTGTCGAAACAGCTAATCCCGGACATTCCTAACCTATAAGTCTATTTCGTCTTTATGAAATCTTTATGGAATCGGTATATCTTTTTACAGCCGGTTTATAATTCAAACAGTAAGTTTCACCTCAAAAAAGAAAAGCTATGTTTGATATTATCTCACTCGGTATTGCATTCCTGCTGTTTGTGTATTTAGTCTATACTCTAATTAAACCGGAAAAATTTTAGGCGGACGTTTATGAGTTACATCACGGATCTTATTCAATTAATAATCTTTGTGGGTATTCTTGTTGCTTTTTCAGTTCCATTGGGAAATTTCTTCGCAAAAGTTTTTCGGGGTGAAAGAAATTTTTTATCGCCGGTTTTCTCAAAAATCGAATCGGCGTTTTACCGTCTTGTTAGAATCGATTCCGGTTACCAAATGGATTGGAAAGAGTACGCGGTTCAGTTGTTGATTTTCAATCTGCTCGGGTTTTTAGTTCTATTCATAATTCAAATTGTTCAACAATCTTTGCCGCTTAACCCACAGCATCTTCCCAATGTTGATCTTCTTTTGGCTCTGAACACCGCGGTTAGTTTTACGACAAATACAAACTGGCAGTCGTATGCCGGCGAAACAACATTAAGTTATTTTGTTCAGATGATCGGTATGACTGTTCAAAACTTTTTGAGCGCCGCAACCGGAATTGCTGTTTTGATTACCCTCATTAGAGGAATTGCAACTCGCAACGGAAAGTATCTCGGCAACTTTTGGGTTGATGTAACCCGCGCGGTTTTGTATGTGCTGCTGCCGTTATCATTTCTTCTATCTATTATATTGATCTCGCAAGGCGTTGTTCAGACATTTAATCATTCGGTAACGGCAACAACTCTTGAAGGCATTTCGCAAACAATTCCGCTGGGACCGGCAGCGTCGCAAATTTCAATCAAACAGCTAGGGACAAACGGCGGCGGATTTTTTAATACTAACAGTGCGTTCCCGTTCGAGAACCCAACTCCGCTTTCGAATTTTCTGCAAGTGCTTTCCATTTTACTTATTCCCGCGTCTCTTGTTTTCACTTACGGCAAAATGTTGGGATCAAAAAAACATGCATGGACCATTTTCGGCGTGATGTTGTCTGTTTTCTTAATCGGAGTTGTCGTTTCATACTTATCCGAAACGGCGAACAACCCCATCTTCCATACAAACCAATTAATGGAAGGAAAAGAAACACGCTTTGGAATTTTCAACAGCGTTCTTTGGTCGGTCGCAACAACAGTTGCTTCAAACGGATCGGTTAACTCGATGATCAGCAGTATGTCGCCGGTATCCGGACTTGTTGCAATGCTAAACATTCAGCTTGGCGAAATTATTTTCGGCGGTGTCGGTTCCGGTTTATACGGAATGTTTTTGTTTATCGTGATTACAGTTTTCATCTCGGGTTTGATGGTGGGAAGAACACCGGAATATTTCGGTAAGAAAATTGAAGCTTATGAAATTAAATTTTCTATACTCGCGGTTCTGCTTCCAAGCATAATAATTCTTGTTTTCACCGCGGTAGCAGTTATTTCCAATGCGGGGTTATCAAGCTTATCAAACAAGGGTCCGCACGGTCTATCAGAAATTTTGTACGCATTTACTTCCGCCGGCGGGAATAACGGCAGCGCATTTGCCGGATTAAATACTAACACAAATTTCTATAATGTTCTCATGTCGATAGCAATGATAATCGGCAGATACGGAGTTATCGTTCCGATCCTTGCAATCTCAGGAAGTCTGGTTAAGAAAAATATTGCACCGGCAACTACCGGTACGTTGGCAACTGATAATTTTCTTTTCGCTTTTTTACTTTTTGGCGTGATAATAATTGTTGGAGCGCTGACATTCTTTCCAGTTCTCTCGATCGGTCCACTATTGGAACATCTTTTAATGAATTTAAAAATAACTTTCTAAGAAAAATCTCTTTCGCGCATGGAAACGAAAAAACATACTGCCCCGCTTTTTGATAAATCAATCATCTCTAAAGCTATTTTAGATTCTTTTGTAAAACTGAATCCGTTTTACCTTATCAAGAATCCGGTAATATTTATAGTTGGGATTGGCGCTTTCCTAACAACCTTAATTTTCTTAGCCGATTTATTCACCGGAGCTTTTTCACTGTTCAATTTTCAAATTGCGATATGGTTATGGTTCACTGTTTTGTTCGCCAATTTTGCAGAAGCAATTGCCGAAGGAAGAGGCAAAGCTCAATCGGAAAATCTACGCAAGTCCAGAACCAACACGCTTGCTAAAAAGATGGTCGATTCTAAAGAAATTCAAGTTTCAGCGCTCGACTTGCGGAAAAATGATCTTGTGGTTTGTGAAGCCGGCGACATAATCCCCGCAGACGGCGAAGTGATAGATGGAATTGCGAGCGTTGACGAATCTGCAATCACAGGTGAATCGGCACCCGTGATTAGAGAAAGCGGCGGAGACAGAAGCGCCGTTACAGGCGGCACAAAAGTTCTTAGCGACAGAATCGTAATCAGAGTTACTTCAAATCCGGGTGAGACTTACATTGATAAAATGATTGCACTTGTAGAAAACGCAAAAAGAAAAAAGACTCCAAACGAAATTGCTCTCTCGATTCTTCTTTCAGGATTAACAATAGTTTTTCTTGTTGTAGTCGTATCGCTGAAGTTTTTTATGAACTACTACAACATTACGCTTTCACAGGACGTGAGTTCGGTTTCAATTCCGGTACTGGTTTCGCTGCTTGTTTGTTTGATCCCAACTACAATAGGCGGTCTGCTAAGCGCAATTGGAATTAGCGGAATGGACCGGCTTCTTCAGCATAACGTAATTGCCATGAGCGGAAGAGCAGTTGAAGCCGCCGGCGATATTGACGTGCTGCTGCTCGATAAAACCGGAACAATCACGCTCGGCAATAGAATGGCAACGGAATTTATTCCAGCGCTTGACGTGACTGAAAATTATTTAGCGGATGCAGCGCAACTTGCATCGCTTGCAGACGAAACCCCCGAAGGACGATCAATTGTGGTGCTGGCAAAAGAACGATTCGAAATTAGAGGGAGAAACATTCATGAGCTAAACGCACAGTTCGTTCCATTCAGCGCGCAAACTCAAATGAGCGGCGTGAATATTCTTGCGACTGACAATTCACCGGAAAGAATTATCCGCAAAGGTTCGTTAGAAGCCATCAGAAAATATCTTTCAAAGGAAACGAATATAAATCTTAATGCACAATCTGAATTTCTATTCACGCAGATGATCGGCGTTGATATTGCGCTTTCCGGCGGCACACCGTTGATTGTTGTTGAGAACAAAAAAATTCTTGGCGTGATTCAGCTGAAAGATGTTGTTAAAGGAGGAATCCAGGAAAGATTTGCACAGCTTCGGAAAATGGGAATCAGAACTGTTATGATTACCGGCGACAACAAGCTCACTGCAACCGCAATTGCTGCGGAAGCGGGGGTTGATGATTTTATTTCTGAAGCCAAACCGGAAGACAAATTAAAAAGAATACGCGACGAACAATCGCAAGGGAAAATGGTTGGAATGATCGGCGACGGGACCAACGACGCGCCGGCGCTTGCTCAAGCCGATGTTGGAATTGCAATGAACAGCGGAACTCAAGCTGCGCGCGAAGCCGGAAATATGATCGATCTCGACAGCAATCCGACAAAGTTGATCGAAGTAGTTGAAATCGGAAAACAATTGTTAATGACGCGCGGTGCGCTTACAACATTCAGCATTGCAAATGATGTGTCGAAGTATTTTGCGATTATACCGGCAATTGCGCTTTCACTTTTTTCGACTAATGGAATTAACGGACCGCTCTCAATTTTGAATGTAATGCATCTTGCAACACCGCAGAGCGCGATTTTAAGCGCAATAATTTTTAATGCGATCATAATAATTTTCCTTATACCGCTAGCGCTGAAAGGAATAAAATACCGTCCGGAGAGCGCCGCGAATCTGCTTAAAAGAAATATTCTCGTTTACGGAGCCGGCGGATTGCTCGTTCCTTTTATTTGCATCAAGTTAATAGATTTGATTTTAGTTTCACTCAAATTGGTTTGAGGTTTTTGTTATGCTGAAAAAGTCATTGATAAGTTCGCTAAAAGTTCTTCTTGTTTTCACTGTTACGTTGGGATTGATTTATCCGCTCGTTATTTACTTCATCGGGCAAATATTTTTTTACGATAAAGCTAACGGAAGTCTCTACGTAAGAAACGGCGAAGTGAAAGGATCGTTTTTGATTGCTCAGAATTTCACCGGCGAAAAATATTTTTGGCCGCGACCTTCATCCATTAATTTTAATCCAATGCCTTCCGGCGCAAGCAATCTTGGACCAACCAGCAAAGATCTAGTTCAACAGTATCTATTGAGAAAGAAGAATTTCATTCAATTGAATTTCGTGAATGAACGAAATGAAATTCCATCGGAGATGCTTTTTGCCTCTGCCAGCGGTGTCGATCCCGACATTTCCAAGACGAGCGCCATGTTGCAAATCGAAAGAGTAAGTAAAGCGAGGAATTTTGATAAATTGCAGAAGGAAAAATTACACAACTTGATAGATTCGCTTGCAGAGTATCCGCAATTTGGAATTTTTGGATCGGAAATTGTGAACGTGCTAAAGCTCAATATCAAATTGGATGAGTTGAGTAAAAAAAATGAATGACGAAGAATTAAAACGACCGGATCCTGATCAACTTCTCGACCGCATTAAGAAAGAAGAATCTGCAAGTGTTCAGGGTAAACTGAAAATATTTTTTGGAATGTGCGCCGGCGTTGGAAAAACTTATTCGATGCTGAATGCCGCGCAGAAAGCCCGGCGCGACGGCGTTAATGTTGTTATCGGCATAGTTGAAACTCATGGACGAACCGAGACGGAAGAATTACTCGACGGTCTTGAATCCGTTCAACTTAAAAATATTGAGTACCGCGGTTCATACTTCAAAGAATTGGATTTGGATGCTATTCTCAAACTCAATCCCATCTTGGTTCTTGTTGACGAATTGGCTCATACGAACATTCCCGGCAGCAGACACGCGAAACGTTACCAAGATGTTTTGGAATTGCTCAACAATGGAATTGATGTTTATACAACTCTCAATGTTCAGCACTTGGAAAGCCGCGCCGAAATCGTAAATAAAATTACCGGTACCGTCGTTCGCGAAACTGTTCCCGATTCAATTTTCGACCGCGCAGAAGAAGTTGAATTGATTGACATAACAATTGATAAGCTGCTTGAACGTTTATCGGAAGGGAAAGTTTATACTGTTGAGAGATCCTCCCTGGCAATTCAAAATTTTTTTAGAAAAGGAAATCTTACCGCACTCCGCGAAATGGCATTGCGGCTTACCGCCGAAAGAGTTGATAAAGATTTGCGGGATTACAAAACCGAGCAGAACATTGACATCGTTTGGAAATCCGGACAGCGATTAATGGTTGCGATTGGACCAAGCCCCTTCTCCGCAAATTTGATTCGATGGACTCGCCGGCTGGCATACTCTTTGGAAGCAACATGGATTGCTGTGTATGTGGAAACGAATCGAAAAATTTCCGAAGAAAACAAGAATACACTTGCTGATAATTTTAGTCTGGCTAAAGAACTTGGTGCCGAAGTTATTACCACGCAAGATACAGACATCATTTCCGCGTTAGTTAGAATTGCAAGGGAAAATAATGTAACACAAATAATTATCGGTAAAACTCGTGAATCTAACTCAATAAGCAATCTGTCTAGAAAAAGTTTTGTACGGGAGTTATTGAGACGAAGCGGCGATATTGATGTGTATGTTGTTGGCGGAGAAAAAACTTCCGGCAAAAAACCAGCATGGATTGAAACTCTCAGACCTCAATCTCCTTTTCATAGATATGTCATTTCGTTTCTTTTGATAATTCTTCTAACTGTAATTTTTTATTCGGTCTCACATCATATCGGCTATCAAACGGTTTCGCTTCTTTTTCTACTGACGATCAGCATTCTTCCGTTATTTAATTTTGGACCGGGACCGATCTTACTTGCAGCGCTTTCAAGTGCGTTCTGCTGGGATTACTTTTTCATTCCGCCCAAATTTACTTTTACGATAGCCAAGGTTGAAGACACTTTGATGCTGATTATGTATTTCATTGTGGCTTCCGTTGCAGGTCTTCTCACTTCGAAAATCCGCAAGCAGCAATTATTTCTTCAGCAGAAGGAACAAAGAACTTCATCGCTTTACAACCTTACAAAAGAACTCTCTTCGGCAAATACAATTGACGACATTGCCGAAGTGACCGTCAATCAAATCAAGCGCACGTTCGATTCCGATGTTGTTATTATTTTTTACGAATCCGAAAATAAACTGAGAACGAAACCGCATTCTTCCAGCACAGTAGCTCTCGATGACAACGAATGGCACATTGCTAATTGGGTTTTTATGAACGGACAGAAAGCCGGAAGATTTTCAAATACACTTTCGTTAAGCAGCTTCACTTTTTATCCGTTGAAAAGTAAAAGCGGAAGTCTGGGCGTGGTGGGAATTAAAACTACTAATTTGCAGATGCTTTCGTTCGATCAAGAAAGTTTGCTCGATACTTTCCTTACGCAAATTGCAAATACAGTTGAGCGCGAGTACCTGAATGATGTTGCAAAAAAATCTCTGCTGGTTCAGGAATCGGAAAAACTTTATAAAACTTTATTCAATTCGATATCGCATGAGTTGAAGACGCCGATCACGACAATTATCGGCGCGGCAAGTTCATTGAACGACCAGAAAATTTTCAACAACAAATCAATCCTAAATAAACTTCTTGAAGAAATAAATATTGCCGCGGATCGGCTTAACCGACTTGTGGAAAATTTACTTGACATGGCTCGACTGGAATCGGGCAATCTTAAGCTTAAACTTGATTGGCATTCTGTTGCGGATCTGATCAATTCCGTTATGAATAGAATGAAAAATGAAATTGCCGAGCGCAAAATTAAAATTAACATTCAAGAAGATTTGCCGCTTCTGAAATTAGATTTCGGTTTGATGGAACAGGCTCTTCGAAATATTCTTCACAATTCAATTGAGTATTCGCCGAAACAATCCGAAATTTACATTGAGGCAAAACAGTTGAATAATAACTGCATCATAAATATTTCGGATAGCGGAAAAGGATTCCCCGAAGAAACTTTAGAAAAGTTGTTTGACAAATTTTACAGGATACCTGGAACGAAAGCCGGCGGGACTGGTTTGGGTTTGTCCATTTCCAAAGGATTTGTCGAAGCGCACGGCGGAACAATTGCAGCGTCGAACCGACCAAGCGGAGGCGCCCTTTTTTCAATCAGCATTCCATTTGTAATCGAGGGTTGAGATCGCTATGAGCGTTAAGAACACAATAGTTGTAATTGATGATGAAGCTCAGATAAGAAAAGTTTTATCCATTACTCTCGAAGCTTCAGATTACAAAGTTGTTGAAGCAGATTGTGCCAAAGACGGAATTCTTCAAGCTGCAACAGCTCACCCTCAACTCGTAATTTTGGATATCGGTTTGCCGGATAGAGACGGTTTCAGCGTGATTAAAGAATTGCGGACGTGGACAAGCATCCCGATCATAATTCTTTCTGTTAGAAATTCCGAAGAAGATATTGTGAAAGCTTTGGATCTTGGAGCGGATGATTATCTGACCAAACCTTTCAATTCTTCTGAACTGCTTGCTCGGATTCGCGCCAGCATTAGAAGAACTCAGCAGCCATCGGAAGAAAACGTGATTTCAACCGGTGATCTCAAAATTGATTATTCCTCTCGTGTTGTAACCAAAAACAAAAAAGAAATCAAACTGACCAACACAGAATATCTTCTTCTTGCTTTGTTGTTCAAAAACATGGGAAAGGTTTTGACGCACGGATTTATCTTAAGAGAAATCTGGGGACCGTCTTCAACTGAAAACTCTCAGTATTTGCGCGTCTTCATCGGACAAATTAGAAAAAAAATTGAAGACGACCACGCAGATCCCAAATACATCACAACCGAATCCGGCGTCGGTTACAGAATGCGTTTTGTAAAATAAATCAATGCAGCTTCTCAATGTGATTTTGAATGGAGCCGTCGATTATTTCAATTGCGGCGGAATCAATATCTGAAATTGCTGTAATGATTGCCGCTTTGCCCAACGTGTTCAGATGATTGTACATTCCGTAGCCCATTCCGCGAGCAACAACGTAATCACAGTCTTGAATTGACAGCGTCATCTGCAAATGGCGCTCTTCATGACTTTGATGATCTTCGCCATTCGTGTGAACATGATGATTATGCTGGTGATGATGAGAAGATTTTTCGCGTTTCTCGCGCCCAATCACTTTACCGTTTTGAACATCAACTACTTCATAGAAATTCGCACGACCGAAGTGCGCGCTGATTGTTGTTCCATCGTCGGTTGCAAAAGCTATCTTAAAATCTTTCGTTTCCATAATTCTCTCAATCTGAAGTGGCTAGACTTAATTCTTTTTTATAGTTGTTAACATATTCTGCTGCACTGAGAGCGGCGATTGTTCCGTCAGCAACTGCAGTTGTAACTTGCCGGTAACGTTTATTAATCGAATCTCCAGCAGCGTAAACACCTTTAACATTTGTACTCATATTTTCATCAACGACAATCTCTTCCCGCTCATTCAGTTCAACAATTCCATTCAGCTTCTCAGTATTTGGGACGTAACCGATAAAAATAAAAACGCCGTCAATTTTCATTTCCGTCGTTTCATTTGTCCGTTGGTTCTGAATTTTAACACTTTCCAGTTTTTCCACGCCAACGAATTCCGTGATTTTGGTTTCCATGATAAAATTGATCTTCGGATTATTCTTTGCCTCCTCAACATATTTTTCCAAAGCTTGAAAGTGATCGAACTGATGAACGACAGTAACTTTGGAAGCATATTTTGTAAGCGATACGGCTTCTTCTATTGCCGAATTCCCGCCGCCGACAACAATTATTTCTTTGTCTTGAAAAAAATCACCATCGCATGTTGCGCAGTAAGAAATTCCTTTGCCTTTGAATTCATCTTCACGGATTGCGCCAATCGTTCTAGATTTCCCTCCCGTTGCAATTATTACCGCGTGTGAGGTGAAAACATCTTTGCCTCCAACGACAACACGTTTGATCTCTTCGCTCAGGTTCATCTCTGAAATTTTAACATTGGACTTTATGACGCAGCCGAATTTCTGCGCTTGAGCTTTCATGTTGCGTGCAAGTTCGTATCCGCTAATGTTTTCAATACCGGGATAGTTTGCAATTTCGTGGGTAAGGACCATCTGTCCGCCGATTGCGCCCTCGTTCAAAATCAGAGCGGATAATTTTGCGCGTGAAAGATAAATTCCGGCGGTCAGCCCCGCCGCGCCGCCGCCGATAATAATTACATCAAAATGATTTTCCATTTCAAAGCTCTATTTTTTTTATTTGCCGCCGAAATTAGCATCAAGAATTGCTGTTACCTGATCTTTGCTTTGAATGCTGCTGGTTGCTTTAACAACTTTTCCGTTTTTGTAATAAATAACGAACGGTATTCCTTGAAATCCTCTTACGTCGGGTAGGTTTCTAATGACTTTCGCGTCCGGCGTGTCAAATTCCATATCTGCAAATTTTACATTCTTGTAATCGTTCTCTATTTCTTCCATAACTTCATAAACCGGGATGCACATTGGTCCCATTCTGCCACAGCAGATCATAACGTTTTCATTTTCTTGTAAAAGCTTTGAATGTTCTTGTTCTGAAAGGACATGGGTTAAATTAGTACGTAACATTTTTTCTCCTAAGAATTAATTTGTTCTCGGTTTGATGAAATAAATGATTCCGGGATTCAAAAAAATATTTTCTTTTCTTCCGGCAGGTTTGAATCCCAAATAAGGTTTTATCATCTAACGATTGAGAAATTTTGAGGAGTTTATGCAGACAGCAACACAACCTAAGGTAATCATCTTCACAACACCGACTTGCAGTTTCTGTACTACAGCAAAAAGATATTTCAGAGAAAAGAACGTGCGCTTCACCGAAGTTGATGTAACCAGAGATCAACGAGCAGCGGTAGATATGCAGAGACGAACCGGACAAACTGGCGTGCCCGTAATTCTAATTAACAACCGACCAATAGTTGGTTTTGACGTGCCGAAAATCAATTCACTATTAAATATAAAGTAAGGAGTATCTCACATGAAAATTAAACCGCTTGATGACCGTTTGCTTATTGAACCGATGGAAGAAGAATCAAAAACTGCTTCCGGGCTTTACATTCCGGACACAGCAAAAGAAAAACCGCGCATGGGTAAAGTTGTTGCGGTTGGTACCGACGAGGACTTAAAAGAAAAAGTAAAAGAAGGCGATAAGATTTTATTTGCGAAATACGGCGGTGAAGAAGTTGAAATGAATAACTTTACGTACAAAATTATTCAACGCTCGGATATACTCGCCGTTGTTGAAGACTAATAATTAATTACCTTTCATAAAAAAGCCCGGTTCTTCAATCGGGCTTCTTAATTTTCTCGATGTCATAAATCTTCCGTTTGGACTTCTAAAAACTATCACTTAACTTTTCATCAGTAAAATACTTTGAGGATAATAACGAAGCGTTATGCAAGTATTCTTTAATAACGAATTTGTTGAAGATGACAAAGTCCATATCTCACCATTCGACCGCGGATTCCAATTTGCAGACGGCATCTACGAGGTTATCAGATACTATCCGAGAAATTTCTTCGAACTTGACGCCCATTTAAAAAGACTGAAATACGGATTGACTGAGCTCGGCATTACGTTTTCAAATGTGGAAAGCATTGAGGCAATTCTTGCCGAATTGATATCGCGGAACAATCTGTCGGACAAAACTGCAATCGCGTACATTCAAATCACGAGAGGCACTCAGCGTCCGCGAAAACATTCTTATAATAATGAAGTTGTGCCGACTTTTTTCGCTTACGTTGAAGAATTGCCGATTAATTATGACGCCATGAATAACGGAGTTAAGATTGGAATTGAGCAAGATATCCGCTGGCATCGCTGCGACATAAAAACAATTGCTCTTCTGCCGAATGTTTTATCAAAACAGAGGGCTGTTCAAAAAAATCTTTTTGAAATAATCTGGCATAGAGACGGCGTAATTACAGAGGGTGTTCAAACAAATGTTGCATTCATAAAAGACGATGTGGTTTACACTCCGCTGCTGAACAATTTGATTTTGCCCGGTATAACACGTCAAACTGTTTTGCGCCTCTGTCGCTCACTTGGTATTCAAACCAGCGAAAGAGAAATCCATCTGGATGAACTAAAAAATTTTAACGAAATTTTTCTAATGAGTACAACTGCCGAGATTACACCGGTTGTAGAAATACACGGTGCAATTGTGGGCAAAGGCGTTCCGGGTAAAGTTTCAAAGTATCTTCAAAAACAATTTCAAAAACTTCACTAAAAAAAAATAATTTAAGAAACTCCGGTAAAACGCCGTAATACTTGCATCATTCAAGTATATTTTTATATTGTGTCTTAGTTTTTAAGGCTTTTAACAAAATCGACTTAAAGCCAATCCTCTGTTCCAGATTCCTCACAATAGACATTATCCATTCAGGTTAAACTTATTGATGAGGGTTTCAATATACCCAAAGCGGGATTGTATAACTTTTTATTCAAAAACATAGTAATCATTGAATAGCAATATGAAGGAAAAGAAAAAAAATAAATTGGTGTCGTCGCCGCAAGAGTTTCATGATGCATGCGGAATTGGATTCATCGCCGAACTCTCTGCAGAACCAAGCAGACGCGTTATTGAATTATCAATCGAAGCGTTGAAGAACATGTCGCATCGCGGCGCTTCCGGATCCGACGAAAGAAGCAGCGACGGAACTGGACTTCTAACAGATTTACCGGTTGAATATTTCAAGCTGGTTTTGGATGAAGAACTGAATACAAAGATTTACGAAGACGAGTTAGCTGTCGCGATGGTATTTACTACCGAGCAGGAACTCGCATCGCTGACAAAAGAAATTGTTGCGCTGTCGAAAGAACTGAGCATCAATTACGTTGGCGTAAGAAACGTTCCGACAAACAAAGCCGTACTTGGTGATATAGCGCGCAGCACTTGTCCGTTAATCGTTCAATACTTTTTCACAGATGTAAAGCGGAGCGACGATTTTGAATCGCGTTTATACCTCTTGAGAAAATCCGTCGAACAAAAGATAGCAGAAGCTTCCGGCGAAACTTTTATCTGTTCTCTTTCAAGCAAAACGATTGTTTACAAAGGAATGATGAAGCCGCACAACCTTGCCCGCTTCTACCCGGATTTAATTCAACCCGAGTTCAAGGCAAAAGTTTCTCTTTTCCACGAAAGATTTTCCACAAACACGATTTCGACTTGGAGTATGGCGCAGCCGTTTAGAATGCTGGGACATAACGGCGAAATCAATACAATCAAAGGTAACCGTTTGTGGATGCAGACACGCGAAGTGACGATTCAATCGAATTATTGGAACAGTAATCTCAAAAGATTGAAACCGATCGTGTCGCAATCCGGCAGTGATTCTTACAGTCTGGATAATATTTTAGAGTTTCTGGTTCGCAGCGGAAGAAGTTTATTTCACAGCACAATGATGTTGATTCCGGAACCGTACGTTTACGACAGCACAATGCCTCAAGAGTTGAAAGATTTTTATATCTATCATGAAAATCATATCGAACCGTGGGACGGACCCGCTGCGCTGGTTTTCACCGACGGCGATATCGTAGGCGCAAAGCTGGATAGAAACGGTTTGCGCCCTCTTCGTTACACCAGAACTAAAGACGGATTGGTAGTCATGGCTTCGGAAGCCGGCGTTGTTGATATTGAAGAAAGCAACATTCTAATGCATCACCACATGAAAGCCGGTGAGAATTTTGCTATAAAGCTTGATGGCAGCGGAATTATTCCAAATAATGAAATTGTAAAAATTGTTTCTTCAAACGGCAAATATTCCAAGATGCTCAAAAATAATTTGTCGGCTTTGGAAAGAGGAAATGCAGAAGCAGAGTTTGGAAATTTCGGCTTGCCAGAGGGCGGCTTTGATAAACGATTGCGAATAGGTTTCGGCGTTGATAAAGAAGATCTCGAAAGAATTTTATTCCCAATGGCACAAAGCGCAAAGGAATCCATAAGTTCGATGGGTGACGACACTCCGCCTGCTTTGATCTCCACACAAAACAGAAGATTGTACGATTACTTCAAGCAGCACTTTGCTCAGGTAACAAATCCGCCGATCGATTCCATCCGCGAACGTCACGTGATGAGTCTGTACCGTTACATCGGAAGTGAAAGCGATCTATTGAATGACGAAGACGTTTTCAAAGGTGCAATTAGAATTGATAGCCCGGTTCTTTCGCCGCGAGAAGTTCAACTGCTTAAAGAAAAAAATGATTCGTTCCCGCATGTAATCATTAACTGTCATTTCAATCTTAAGGATGATCTTGCAAAGAGAATTGAAGAGATTAGAAACGAATGTAAACAAGCTGTGTTGAACGGAACGAAAATAATTTTCCTTTCGGATGAAGATTTGCAAAAGGACCACGCACCGATACCAATGCTGCTGATTGTTTCGGCGGTTCATCAATATTTGATAAAAGAAAAATTGAGAAACCAAATTGCTCTTCTCTGTTTTGCCGGTGATGTAATTGAAGATCATCACATTGCATGTTTGGTTGGATTCGGTGCAAGCGCGGTTTATCCATACATGGCGTACGAACTCATCCGGGAAAATTTTGCCGGTGATGTAATTGAAGATCATCACATTGCATGTTTGGTTGGATTCGGTGCAAGCGCGGTTTATCCATACATGGCGTACGAACTCATCCGGGAAAATTTTGCCGATGATAATTGGCTTGAGAAGATGCACAACTATAGAACCGCATTGGAAAAAGGTCTGCTGAAGATCATGAGCAAAATGGGAATCTCGACCGTAAGCAGTTATCACGGAAGTATGCTTTTCAATGCAATCGGAATTTCCGAACAGATGATCAACGAATATTTCCCGACAATCAAAAGCACACTCGGCGGATTGAACACAAAAATTCTTCAAGAACTTTTGTCTGAACGAAGCAAGAAAGCATTCGAACAAGAATATGCACTAGATGAGATTGGAAGATTTCGTTTTAGAAAAGGCGGCGAAGCACACGGCTTCTCACCTACCGTGTTTAAGCAGATTCATAACGTGTCACAGAAAAAGGAACTTGCTACAACTGCCGAAGAGAATCCGGTTTATGTCCGCGATCTTTTAGAAATGAAAAAGAAAGAAGCAATCGCACTCGATTCGGTTGAGCCAGTAGAAAATATTGTTAAGAGATTCGGACTTGGTGCAATTTCGTTCGGCGCTATTTCTGAAGAGACACATAGAACGCTTGCACGCGCGGCAACAATACTTGGAATGAGAAGCAATACCGGCGAAGGCGGCGAACAAAAAGACCGTTACAGTATTTCCAATCCGGATAAAAGCGAAAATTGTTTTACCAAACAAGTTGCAAGTGCAAGGTTTGGCGTAACAACTTCTTACTTAACCGCGGCTCGCGAACTGCAAATTAAAATTGGCCAGGGCGCTAAGCCGGGCGAAGGTGGGCAGTTGCCGGGAGAAAAGGTAACTCTCTCAATTGCCAACAACAGGTACACAACGCCGGGCGTTGCGTTAATTTCTCCGCCGCCGCACCACGATATATATAGTATAGAAGATTTGGCTCAGTTGATTTATGATTTACGCCAGGTTAATCCGCGCGCAAATATTTGCGTGAAGCTTGTCTCTCAATTTGGAATTGGAATTATTGCATCTGGAGTAGTTAAAGCCGGCGCCGATACAATTTTGATTAGCGGCAACGACGGCGGCACAGGCGCCAGCCCGATCGGTTCGTTGAAACACACCGGACTTCCGTGGGAAATCGGTTTGTCGGAAGTTCACCGCACATTAATTCAAAATGATTTGCGCAATAGAGTTACTCTCCGTGTTGATGGTGGATTGAAAACTGCACGCGATATAATTATTGCCGCAATGTTGGGCGCAGAAGAATTTGATTTTGGTACGTCCGCGCTGGTTTCTCTCGGTTGCGTTATGGCGCGGCAATGTCACCTAAACACTTGCCCGGCTGGAATCGCAACTCAAGATGAAGAGCTTCGCAAAAAGTTTAAAGGCAAGCCGGAACACCTTGTTAACTTCATTCGAAACGTCGCGGAAAATATTCGTCGTGAACTTTCAGAGCTTGGTCTCAAAAGTTTAGATGAAGCTGTTGGCCGGAATGATTTGCTGGCTGCGAAGACTGATCTGAAAAAATATATCAAGAGTAAGAACATAGATCTCTCGGTTATACTGAACCACGGATTAGCGCACAAGTTTTCAACCGGAATAAAAGAAAAACATTCATCGTCAAAGAACGGTAAACATATTGACGAAAGTGTGATCGCCGAAGTGCTGCAGGCAATAATGACGCACGGTAGAGTGATCGTAACGAGAAAATTGAAAAACACAGACCGCGCAATCGGCGCCAGACTTTCCGGATTGATTTCATTCCTTTACGGTCCGAGCGAGTTCAAAGGAAATATTCAGTACCGGCTTGAAGGCGCTGCAGGACAAAGCTTCGGCGCATTCCTTGTCGATAACATCGAGCTTCGCCATTGCGGCGTTGCAAACGATTACGTTGGAAAAGGAATGAGCGGCGGATTAATTACAATTCGATTTCCGCGGACAATCAGAAAATCACTCGAAGGCAACACGATTATCGGTAACGTTGCGCTTTACGGCGCAACAGGAGGCGAATTATTTATTGCAGGAAGAGCCGGCGAAAGATTCGCAGTTAGAAACAGCGGCGCTGCCGCTGTCGTTGAAGGTGTCGGCAATCACGGCTGCGAATATATGACCAGAGGATTTGTAATTATTCTCGGCGAAATCGGTAAGAACTTCGGCGCGGGAATGACCGGCGGCAGAGCGTTCATCTACACAACCGACACAAACTTGCTGGAAAAAAATCTCAACCGCGAATATGTAAAAACGGAAGCGATGAAAATTACTGATGAAGATCTTGTTCTGAAGTATATAGTCAATCATCAGTTTCATACCGGTTCTACTATTGCGGAAACGATTCTGAATAATTGGGAAACGGAGAAATACAAGTTTGTGAAAATCATACCGCTGGCTATGAACAGCGTTGACTTCACAAAAATTTACGAAGAACAATTTAAGAATAGACTTCAGGGTGTGTTTAATAAATAACAATTTATGAATTGAACATACTTCCCTTCGAACCGGCAAGTTGAATTTGTTCGGAACTATCTTTTAATTTCGGCAGTTACATTTTCTGAAAGGCAAGAACAATTCATAAACGGTAAGCTGCATAATGAGCAAAAGACAATCCGCAAGCATCACTTCGACCAAAGAAGAAATTAATTTTTTAAAGTCGTTCAAAAGCCCTTATGATATTCAAGTTTACTTGAACAAGATCAAATATAATCCGGAATCGATTACAAGTTCACCGAAAGTCGTTTTAGAAAGAAGATCGGCAAATTGTTTTGAAGGTGCTTTATTTGCCGCAGCAGCATTAAGAATGTTGGGACACAAACCGCTAATCGTTGACATGATTGCCGAAAACGACGACGACCATGTTATTGCCATTTACAAACAGAACGGCTGCTTCGGCGCTGTGGCAAAATCAAACACGACCCTTCTCAAGTTTCGCGAACCAGTTTACCGCACATTGCGAGAGTTAGTAATGTCATACTTCGATTTTTATTTCAACACGATCGGCGAAAAATCATTACGGAGCTATTCCAATCCGGTTGATCTGTCAAAGTTTGATAAATATAACTGGATGACGACAAACGACGATTTGGAATTTATCGGCGACTACCTGTACAAAGTAAAACATCACAAAATTTTAACCGGCAAGATGCTTCGTTCGCTAAGCATTGCCGATGATGAGCTTATAAAAATTTGTTTTATGGATTCGGTTACGGAAGGTTTGTTCAAACCGGAAAAGAAAAAATAAGTCTCGATGACGGAATCGATTTAAATTAATAGACGGATAAAATTATGAGCAAGTTATTTTCACCAGTAAAAATTAGAGACATCGAATTTAAAAACCGCATCACCGTTTCGCCCATGTGCCAGTACTCAAGCGAAAACGGTTTGCCCACAG
>JAJYMU010000022.1 GCA_021786655.1 Bacteroidota bacterium | reverse complement strand
CCCGCCAACAGACTTCATGACGGTTGTTGTTAATCTGCCTACGTTTGTTTTTGTTTTGCGTAGTTCTTTAAACTTTTTGGGTGATAACAACACTTCCATATTTATTTTGATCAGACTTAAAAACATTTTCTTTGTTCTAACCCAAAAACAACGTACCCCATTTTTAGAAGCCGTTTGGTACTAACTCAACTTAGTAGAAAAGAAAATTGTTGTCAACTGATTTTTCCGTCTTTCATTTCGAAAACTTTGTCGCCAAGTTTTACCAGCTCCGGGTTGTGTGTAACAACCAAAAAGGTAACGCCTAGTTTCTGTTTCAATTCAACAAAAAGTTTGTGAAGCATTTCGCTGTTAACGGAATCCAGATTACCGGTAGGTTCATCCGCAAAAACGATATCGGGATTGTTGGCAAGCGCACGTGCAACTGCGATGCGCTGCTGTTCGCCGCCGGATAGTTCCGATGGTTTGTGGTGAAGTCTTCCGCTCAAACCGACCAGGTTAAGAAGTTCGTTCGCGCGGGCAAAAGATTTTGTTCTGGACTCACCGGAAATCATAACCGGTATTGCAACGTTCTCAAGCGCATCAAACTCCGGCAAAAGATGATGGAACTGAAATACAAATCCAATGTGCCGGTTTCGGAATTTGGAAAGCTTATCATCGCCTAAAGAAAAAATATTCGTCCCTTTCAAAACCACATCACCTTGATCTGCATTATCCAAACCGCTCATTATGTGAAGCAGAGTGCTCTTACCGGCGCCGGACGCACCGACAATCACGCTTATCAAACCTTGCTCTACTTGAAGCGAAACACCTTTCAAAATTTCAAGTCGCTGCTCGTCCTTTTTCAAAAAAGCTTTGTGAATATTTTTTGCTTCAAGAATAATTTTGTCGTTCGTCATTACAAACCTTTTGTTATTCGTACTTAATAGATTCGATTACGTTTGTGCGCGCGGCGCGTTTAGCCGGATAAAGAGCAGCTAAGAATGCAAGCAGCATAGACATTGCGCCGATTGCGAAGATATCCGAAACGCGAACTTCCACCGGGAGCGAACTGATTATGTATTTCGTCGGATCGAGCGGATAGAAATTGTATGTGATCTGCAAATAGCAAACAAGAACTCCAAGAAGAAGTCCGAGAATTGTTCCGATGACTCCGACAAAAATTCCTTCGAACATAAAAATTTGCCGGATAGATTTTCTGTTCATTCCCATCGAGCGCATAACGCCGATATCTTTTTTCTTTTCGATGACGGTCATTGTCAGCGATGCAAAAATGTTGAACACCGCGACTGCAATGATCAGACAGAGGAGGATGTATGCGCCCCATCTTTCGATCAGCATTACATTGTAAAGTTCTTTGTGGAGATCATACCAGGTGTTCACTGAAAACATTTTTTGGTCGAGCTTGCTTTCCAGTTCACGCTTTACTTTATCTGCGTTATGAAAATCGTACAGCCGCAATTCGAATCCGGTGATTTTGTCTCTCAATCCAAACAGTCTCTGTGCGGAACGGATTGATGTGAACGAATACGCTACGTCATAGTCGCGGTTGTTTGATTCGAAGATGCCTGTGACGACAAATTTTCTTGTCTGCGGAATTGCAAGCGAGGTAATAGTTTTTTCTATGTTGTAAGCCGAAGTAGCAGTGATCGTATCGCCGACACGTGCGGATAATCTCAACGCCAGCGGCAATCCTAGAAATATTTTGTCTTCATTGCCGGAGAGATCAGTTTTGCCGCTGAAAATTTTTGACGCGACGCCCCATGTTTCATTGCCTTTCGGCGCTTGAATACCAGTCATGTTCACAATTTCGTAGGAACGTTTGTTAAGCAGAATTGCTTTGCCGTCAATGAAAGGGGAGTAGGATTCAACTCCGGAAATATTTTGGATAACTTTTTCAACGTCGGGAAGATGCGCGTAACCGGATTCATCAATTACGGAAATTTTTACGTGCGGATCGAAGTTGACGAGGATAGATGTAACGATGGAACCGAAGCCGTTGAAGACAGACAGCACGATTACGAGTGCGGCAACACCGATTGTTATTCCCAATGTTGACAGAATTGAAATCACCGTGATGAAATTCAATTTCCGTTTCGACCGCAAATATCTTTTGGCAATAAAGAACTCTATCATATTAGTCGAACCTAATTGCTGAGATCGGTTTTATTCTTGACGCGATGAACGCCGGGAGTAACGACGCGCCTAACGCAATAACTAAAGTAACGCCGGAGACGAGAAGATAATTATCACCGCTGATTGCAATCGGAACTTTTGTAACAAAGTAAACTTTACCGGGAAGAGAAATGATGTCGAATCTTTCCTGCAGATAACTTATTATGAATGCAAGAAAGTTGCCGGCGGCAATTCCGATTACAGTTAAATAAGCGGCATGATAAAGAAAAACTTTCATGATCAATTTACGGTTACCGCCAATTGATCTTAAGATTCCGATCGCGTTTGTCCGTTCCAGAACAAGCATGAGCAAAGTTCCGACAATGTTGAATACCGCTACAAAAATTATCAATCCGAGAACAATTGGAATCGGTTTCTTCTGCAAATCGAGCCATGTAAAAATATTTTGATGCACTTGGAAAATCGTTCTTACGTAATATGGATAGCCAAGAAAATCTTGCAACTCATCGCTCAAAGTTTTCAGTTTGCCGATGTCCTTCACTTTAATGTTGTAACCGGAAATCTGCGATCCCATCCCAAATATGTTTTGTGCTGTTGAAATATTTATGAAGGCGTTGAGATCATCGTATTCCGATAACCCGCTTTCGTAAATTCCGGCAACCCTGAACTGAACAATTGACGGGGGATTGTCCATCGACGGAGCTTGATCATTTCGCAAACCGAAAACAGTAATTCTATCGCCGACTTTAACAAACATTTTTTCAGCGAGTTTTTCTCCAAGCAAAATTTTTGATGTGGAATCGTTGTCATTAAGATCGAAAGCGCCCTGTCGTATTAGATTATCATTATGCAGACCCGAAGATTTTGGGTCGATACCTATTAGCGTTACTCCT
>JAJYMU010000374.1 GCA_021786655.1 Bacteroidota bacterium | reverse complement strand
GTTATTTCAACCCAACACGACGGAGACGTCAGTCAGAAAACAATTAAGGACGACGTAATAAAGCACGTCGTTAAAAATGTAATTCCTAAAAAATATCTCGACGCCAAAACAAAATATTTCGTTAATCCCACCGGAAGATTTGAAATTGGCGGACCGCACGGTGATAGCGGTTTAACCGGAAGAAAAATTATAGTTGACACATACGGCGGCTGGGCTCCTCATGGCGGCGGCGCATTTTCAGGCAAAGACCCATCAAAGGTTGATAGAAGCGCAACGTACGCGGCACGTCACATCGCAAAGAATGTTGTTGCAGCCGGACTTGCGAAAGAATGTTTGGTTCAAGTCGCTTATGCGATTGGTGTTGCAGAACCGGTTTCAATTCTAGTGAATACAAAAGGAACCGGAAAAATTTCCGACAAAGCAATTTCAAACATGATCAAAAAAGAAGTTGATCTTACACCTAAAGGAATTATCACACGGTTAAAATTGCGAAGACCCATTTACCAGAAGACTTCTTCTTACGGTCACTTCGGACGCAACGATAAGGATTTTTCGTGGGAACAATTAGACATGGTTTCAACATTTAAGAAATATATTAAATAATAAAAGGAGAACACTCTTAACATGGATTCTAAAGCTGGTAAATACAAAGTAAAAGATTTGGGTCTTGCAGCCGAAGGTAGAAAGAAAATCGAATGGGCAGAATCCCGTATGCCGGTGATGATGGCGTTGCGTGAAAAATATTCGAAGACAAAACCGTTGAAAGGTTATAAAATTGCCGGATGTCTTCATGTTACAAAAGAAACGGCAGTGCTTGTTGAAACATTAAAATCTGCTGGCGCACAGGTTAGCTGGAGCGGCTGCAACCCGCTTTCAACTCAAGACGAAATTGCTGCGGCATTAGCGAAGAATGGTATTGAAATTTACGCATGGCACGGCCAAAACGTGAAAGAATTTTATTGGTCAATTGAACAAACACTCTCGATGAAACCGAATCTCACACTCGATGACGGCGCGGATTTAATTTTCACCGTTCACAATAAATATCCTAAGCTTGTAAACAACATAATCGGTGGTACGGAAGAGACGACGACAGGTGTCCATCGCTTACGCGCAATGTCTGCCGCAAAAAAATTGTTGTATCCCGTAATTGCTGTTAATGACGCGGAAACAAAATGGGATTTCGATAATGTTTATGGAACCGGTCAATCGTCAATTGATGGAATTTTGCGAGCTACATCCGTTCTTCTTGCCGGCAAAAATTTTGTTGTTGCCGGGTACGGTCACTGCGGTAAAGGCGTTGCAATGCGCGCTGCCGGTTTAGGCGCTAATGTCATCGTAACCGAAGTGAAACCAACCGCAGCTTTGAAAGCAACGCTTGAAGGTCACGTTGTTATGACCATGGACGAAGCCGCTAAGATCGGAGATATATTCATAACAGCGACGGGTGTTAAGGATATCATTACAGAAAAACATTTCAAAGTAATGAAAGATGGCGCGATTGTTTGCAACACAGGTCATTATGATTGTGAGATAAACATCAATCATCTTGCTGCCTTAAGCAAAGGCAAGAGAACTGTTCGCCCCAACAATGAAGAATACACTTTGAAGAACGGACATAAAGTTTATCTGCTTGCACAAGGAAGATTGGTAAACTTAGCCGCGGCAGAAGGGCATCCGTCTGAAGTAATGGATATGTCTTTTGCTAATCAGTTCATGTCGCAAATCAGGTTAGTAAATTATCACACGAAAGGCATTAAAGTTGAACCTCAAGTGCTCGATATTCCCGTAGAACAAGATCAAGAAATTGGCGGAATAAAATTGAGAACGATGGGATATAAAATAGATAAGTTGACGAAGGAACAAGAAGTTTACATGAACGATTATAGTGCCGGTACATAAGTGGTTAGTAAATAGTATGTAGAAATTAGAAGAGGCTGTATCCAACGAGACAGCCTCTTTTTTTTATGAATTAAGTTGTTGCGTAACTGCCCGCAAGCGATCCATCAATGAGCATCTTGCCTTTTCTCTTCAGCAAGTTCATTAATTCATTTAATAGAACATAAATGTCGGTCGGTTTGCTTATGTAAACGTCGCAGCCGGCATCGAGAGCGTTAATTCTATCTCTGTTGAATGCATGTGCAGTATAACAAACAATGGGAATGTTTGAATAATCCGGATTGTTTCGCAATTCCCTTGTAAGGTCTAATCCGTTTTTGTTTCCGCGGATTGATATATCCATTACGATTATATCATACCGTTCCTTGTGGAGTAATTCGTAGAATGAATCGGCTGAATCGCATAGATCAACGTTAAAATATTTGGTTAAGAATACCGTAAGAAGTTTTTGATTTTCAAAATCATCTTCGGTTATAAGTAATCTAGGTTTCATACTTTTTGTGTTCCCCATAATTTTTCGTTATTAAAAATTATTGTAAAAGTTGTCCCTTTATTTACTTCGCTTTTAACTTTGATTTTAGCTCGGTTTAAATCGGCAAAACTTTTAACTATTGCCAATCCTAAACCGGTACCTTCGTATCTGCGTGTGTAACCCATTTCTTCCTGTGTGAAAGGCGTAAAAAGTTTATCGATAAATTCTTTCGACATACCTTTTCCGTTATCGGAAATGTCCACACACAAGTTCGTGCTTTCTTGATATATGTTAATATCGATTTTGCCGTTGTCGGAGTATTTGATGGCATTATCGATAAGGTTGATAAAAATCTGATTAAGAGAATAATGATCTCCGGTAATTGTTGTAGCATCGCCGACACGATTGTTCAATGAAAGGAAAAGATTCTTCTCATCTGCAAGAGAATTGAACTCGGATTGTGCCGTTTTAAGTAGATGGTACAAATCTACTTTTTCAAAGCGGGCATCATACTTACCGGTCTGAAGCTGAGACATATTAAGCAGTAGGTCGAAAGTGCGGTATAACCGCTTGCTATTGTTCTTCATTGACCGGAGAATGTTGTAAAGATCCGTCTTGTTGATGTCTTTCAGATCGTCAATGAGTATATCGGCATAA
>JAJYMU010000074.1 GCA_021786655.1 Bacteroidota bacterium | reverse complement strand
ATAGGTAGGGCAAAGCAGCTATTAGCGTTTAGCTCTTAGCAAGGAAGGGAAATGCACGTAACTGATTAAAAGAAATCGATGAAGAAGCCTACGCCAAACTTTTCAATTTTTCGGTAGTAGTACTCGTTGAAGTAGTTATTCCCTTTATAGTAATTAACGTAAAGAACAATTCCTTTTTCAAACCAACTTCCGAACTTAATTCCACCAATGAAGTTATTATTACCAACATAAGCAGGTAATCCTCTCAAATCTATTTGGTAAGCAAGAAAAAGATTTGTCGGCTTAGAAAAAACATTTCCTATAATCTTATCCGAACTCAATTCAAAACCGGTGAAGAATAACCACTTCTTCAAAATGTCGGGACGAATTAATGTCGAATAAGAAATTCCGCCGTAGTACCGCAAAACTAAATTTGATGAAGTTAAAACGTGTCCAAGTGTTAACTCTCCGAAATCTCGTGTGAATGGGATAGGGTTCGTGTTGTCCATCCATTCGTTTTTGATTAAGTCGTAATGACCATCAACCATGTGTGCGCTGTTGTGAATAATCCGCAAGCGCAGTTGCAGCAGATTTTTATCGAACATCTTACTAAATGAAGCGTTACCACCGAAGAAACCATCGAGAGCATCAATCTGAAGTCTGTGTCCTTGGGAACTTGTTGACAGTGCATAAGCGGTAAAATCGATACCAAACGTCAATCGGGCTTTTTCTTTCTTCCATGAAAAGCCAAGAAGATCTATGCTGTTCCCGATATCTACTTTCAAGTTAGCGTTATCAGGAAAATAAAGAATTCCTATTCTCGCCTCCTGCATGTTTGCCTTTAACGGAATAATATTTAAGCCGGAAGGAATGAAAGTAAACTCAAAGTTTTCCTGCTGTGCATAGACGTCAAGGCTTGATAATAAAAAAATACAAATTAATAGTTTACGCATGATTGCAGCTCAAGGAAATAGTTTATAACGAACAGTTGAGAATAATATTTTTTTAGAAATGGATTCCTCCAAGATTAATTTGAAAAGGGTACAGAATATAGAAACGGGCTTTGCCGGATGAAAATTCCACGGCAGGAGCCGGAAGTTTTATATAATTGAGAGTTTGTTTACACCAATTCCAAAAATGTCCACCTTCAGGGAGAAGAGAAACAAGATCATAGTCAAGACCAATTACGAAGCGTCTATGAGCAAGCTGATCGGGCGGATTATTCGGATCGACTTGTGCGTCGATTGCATCTGCACCGTAACCAACTGCAATGTTCAGCCAGGGCAGCCAATATTTTTCCATGCTCTTTGGAATGATATTATATACTTTTAGTGAATACCAAAAAGTGGAACTATTATAGTCATCAATAAAAGTACGCGGGCGGCTTATCTTGACTTTGCCCGTCCACTCAGACGGAACATACTGCCACTTTGGAGTAATGTTTTGCAGAACCGGAACAAAATGCTGAGCAAGAAAATAAACCGGACCTAGTGCATCGAAGTACCAATCGGACGGACTAAAGCCCCAATCTCTAGCGAATCCATCTTCAGTTTCAACGTAAGTCTGGTATAAAAGTGCAAATGCAGAGCCGTAAATATTCGCATCATCCCAATTTACACCGCTGGCAATCAATCCTTCGCTAAGGAAATATGAGGTAAGATAGCCGCCGTAAAAATGTCCGGCTTTATCAACCTGCAAAGCGAAAGACCAATCTTCTTCAAAGTGGAAATTTCCTCTATTGTTACTCCACCAGGCGTTCTGCTGGTGGAAATGAAGCCAAACCAATGTGCCTAAATAAATTCCTCCAATAATAGAAGTAGTGGTCGGACGGAATTTTGTTTTGAGCAACGGTAATGAACCGTCGATGGTGTAACGTTTGTTACCTGCGTAGGTGAATTGACTTGCCGGAACAAAGAGCTTCGCGGTATCGGAAGCTTGCAATGAATCAATAAGAGCATTTTTGACTTTTGAAGAATCTTGCGCGTAGCTATTTAGAGAAAAGCTCATAAAGAGTAATATGAATATTGTGACAAAAGTATTTTTGAATAGGAATTGTTTCATTATGGAAAAAGTTTCCTCTTTGTTTCGGCTTACTTGGTATGAAAACTAAAAGCAGCTATAGCGAACGTTCCTTTCAAACAGTCTGCTTCCGAGTTTGAAACTCCTTTTGTATAACTTATGAATCGGTAACCGAGCCCAATGTTTAATCTAAGCCACTGCAGGATTTCTATCTCCGATGATAATTCAGGTTCCCAAGCTAAAAAATTGTCAGTAGAAAAATTAATGTCACTATTTAACGAAGCCGATTTGTAAAATGCGCCCGAACCGGCGAAAAATGAAATTGAGATTCTGGTTTGATCGAATTTAAGAAGCAATGTTTCCAGTTCAAGACCGCCCATATTGAAATGAACAACCGCGTCTTGAAAATTTGCCTTAGGGACCGGTAAGGAATTCACGGAAGCGTAATAACCGCCTCCAATTGAGAAACGTCCGTGTATTACAAAACCGAACCGCGCACCGGTGATAAAAGAAGTTTGATCCAAAATTGACTGGACCTTAACAGTTGGTTCGATGAAAGCTCCGTATTCAGAACGTTGTGCATAAATGTTGATTGAGCAACAAAGCAAAAATAGAAGAGTGATTAAAGAAATCCTGGAGTGGCGCTTGTTCATAGTATAGTAGTTTGATTAGTACAATTTGATTTTGCTATAAATCAATATATCATATTTTGAGAATCATTTCTACAGCAGAAATCGATTGAATATTCGGAGGGACTTAAAATCGCGGGAAGCGGAAAGCATGGATTCCGGATCAAGTCCGGAATGACAACGTGAAGTCAAAAATGCTTCATTATGAACATGACTTTATCGAAATAAAAAAAGTCCCGTCAGTGCGGGACTTTTTTGTTGTGTATCTTGATACTTATTCTTAATACATTCCGTCCATACCGCCGTGAGGCATTGCAGGCATAGCTTCTTTTTCTTCCTTCTTTTCATAAACAACAGCTTCGGTTGTAAGCAACAATGCAGAAACAGATGCAGCATTTTCAAG
>JAJYMU010000120.1 GCA_021786655.1 Bacteroidota bacterium | reverse complement strand
TTTGAAATTCCAGATAAAAAATTCGGCGTTGGGTTTGCAAACGACGACAAGTTCATGTATGTGTGTTTAACTACCGACGATCGTTCTAAGATATTCCAGATGTTCAGAAACGGATTTATCGTTTGGTTTGAACCGGTAAGCGGCGACAACAAAACGTTCGGCATTAAATATCCGCTTGTAAATATTATGGATAAACAACCTCAGATGGATGAATCAACCAGAGAAGAAATGTCCGCACAAAACAATCAAAGAAGTTTTGGCAGAATGTTGGAGAACCAAAATGAATTTGAAATTGTGAACCAAGACAAATACCCGCTGCTTGCATTACCGCTTGTGAACAGAGAGGGGATAGAAGCAAAGCTAAGTTTTCTTGACGGCAGACTGGTTTATGAATTGAAAGTTCCGCTTGTGGTAAGTAAACAATATTCAATTGCTGCGGGCGCGCTGCCGGGAGAAAAGATTAGAGTACGGTTCGAAACTTTGGTGATGAATGCTGATAAACGCGGGCAACGAACGAGCGGATTTGAACCGAGCGGTAACGGTGAAAGACCCCCCGAAGGTGAAATGCCGCGCGGCGATGCTCGAGGCGGAAGACGCGGTGAAGGCGGAATGCGTCCCGGCATGGGACGATCAGGAATGTCTGAACCGATTAACTATACTGTCGATTTGCAGTTAGAGAAAGCGCCTACTACTAAATAAATTTATTGTGAGTTGATATGAAAAGAGGTTGTTTCAAAAGTCCTCTTATGTCATGCCGGACCTGATCCGGCATCTATAATTTTACGGAATTCAAGATCTTTTAGATTCTGGATCGAGTCCAGAATGACATGTTTAATCTTTTGAGACAACCTTTTTTAGGATAAGATTTTTTCTATTTCAGCAAGAGCATCATTAATTTTTGAAATGTCTTTGCCACCAGCAGTTGCAAGATGAGGACGACCGCCGCCGCCGCCGCCTACAATTTTTGCAAGGTCGCTAACAATTTTTCCCGCAGACATTTTCTTTTCTTTTATCAGATCATCCGAAACAACCGCAATGATTCCAACTTTACCTTCGATCTCCGATATCAAAACACCGATGCCGCTCTTCATTTTCTCTCTAAGCTCATCGCCCATAGATTTCAATTCATCCATATTTGAAGCATTTACTTTTCCTTTATAAATCTTTATGTCGCCAAGGAATTTGCCGGAGGAAATTATCGGATCAATCCCGCCGAGTTTTTCCTTCAGTTTTAATTCAGCCAATTCCTTTTCAAGTTTTCTTTTCTCTTCCGTAACCTCATTAATTCTCAATTCGCCATTCTCAATTCTCAATTGCAATTCTTTCAAGAATTTTTCCGTTCCAGCGCCTGTCACAGCTTCGATTCTTCGCACACCGCTTGCAATAGAAGATTCGCTTACAATTTTGAACAAACCGATCTGCGAACTATTATGAACATGTGTGCCGCCGCAAAATTCCATTGTGAAATCGCCGAACTGAACGACATTAACTTTATCGCCGTATTTATCTCCGAAGAACATAAGCGCGCCCATCTTCTTGGCTTTTTCAAAAGGCGTATTGCGGTGATGATTCAACGGCAAATTATCGCGCAGCTTTTCGTTTACAAGTGATTCGATAGCTTCAAGTTCCGGTTCGCTCACTTTTTCGAAGTGTGAAAAATCGAAACGCAAACGATCCGGACCGACATAAGAACCGGCTTGCTGAACATGCGTTCCGAGAATTTCTCTTAATGCTCTGTGGAGAAAATGAGTGACGGAATGATTTCGCATGATGTCCCATCTTCTGTTTTCATCAACTTGAGCCGTTACTTTCATTCCGTGTTCAAGTCTTACGTTCGCTTCGTTTTCTAAAATATGCACAACCAGATTGTTAATTTTTACCAGGTCTATAACGCGAAGGTGAGTGTCGCCAATGTAAATGCTGCCCGCGTCATCCACTTGTCCACCGGATTCAACATAGAACGGAGTCTTATCGAGAACAACAAACGATTGATTGCCGGAATTTTTTAAGCCCACAATCTTTGCTTCGCTTTTCAATTGATCGTAGCCGGTGAATTCCGTTGGTGAAGTTGATGTTAAGTTGAAGTCGTCCAACTTGTCGATCACAATATTCACGGAAGCGAGTTTGTCTTTTGTTGACTTGCGCGCACGGGCTTTTTGTCCATCCATCAATTCGTTAAAGCGCACTTCGTCGATTGTGAATCCTTGCTCGCGTGCCATCACATTTGTCAAATCAACCGGGAAACCGAAAGTATCGTATAGTTTGAATACGTCCTCACCGGGAATTGTTTTTTCATTTTTAGCATTTAGTTTTTTAACGAGAGCGTCGAACAATTCGATTCCGCGATCCAGAGTTGCGTTGAAACTTTCTTCTTCGGCTTTGATAATTTTTTCAATGTTCGATCGGTTCGATTGAATTTCCGGGAAGACGTGACTGAAATTTTCCACCACAACCGAAACGAGTTTGTAAAGAAACGGTTCCTTAAGATTTATTTTTCGTCCGTATCGTGCGGCGCGGCGGAGAATGCGCCGAAGAACGTAACCGCGTCCTTCGTTGCCAGGTGTAGCGCCGTCTGCAATCGCAAAGATTAATGTTCGAATATGATCTGCAACCACGCGCATCGAAATCATATCCGCTTCATTTTTATACTTAACACCGGAAAGTTTTGCAATTGCATCAATGATCGGCATGAAAACATCCGTGTCGTAGTTGGAGCCTTTCTTTTGAAGAACAGCGCACACGCGCTCAAATCCCATTCCTGTATCAACATGTTTGGAAGGAAGGTCATGGAGTTTTCCTTTTTCATCACGGTTGTATTGGATGAAAACTAAATTCCAAATTTCAATACACTCCGGTACGCCGGCGTTAACATACTTTGGATTATCGTAATCATCGCTCAAGTTGATATGAATTTCCGAACACGGACCACACGGACCGGTCTCGCCCATTTCCCAAAAATTATCTTTCTCATCAAAACGTAAAATGTGTTTTGGATTTATATCTGTTTCGCTCTTCCAATAATTTAGCGCTTCGTCATCA
>JAJYMU010000065.1 GCA_021786655.1 Bacteroidota bacterium | reverse complement strand
TTGGTCTAGTTTTTCAGAATTAGTTTCTTGTGTAAAGTTGATTTGAAAAAGAAAACTGATTTATAAAATAAAGTAGCGTTTAAAAAACTTAGCCGTTTGTATTGGGTGCGGCTTAAAAACAACGTCTTTATATGATTATGGAACAAAAAATATTTAATATACCAATTACTCAGTGCTATTTAGAAATGGCTCGGAGTTTCATTTTCTCAAACGTTCGACATAACAATGAGGTAAAGGTTGAGAAAATCGACAGAGATTCTTCATTCACTTTTTCTTTTGCATCGCTTTTGACAATTTATAGTTATTTAGCAGTGGAATCTTTCGCAAACTATAATCTTTATAAATTATGGAAAGTTTCAAGGGACAATTTTCAAAAGATTGAAGAACTGAATAAATCGCATCCAGAAATAAATGTTAAAGCACTACACGAAGAATTTTATCAAGAATATGGGAAGGTGGATGATTTTGTCAATTTAAAAAATACTCAGATTGGAAAGATGAAGGAAAAATTAAAAGTGTTATGCAAAGAGTTCGGTTTTCCTCAAATTTATGAGACATCTCCAAAACTATGGCAAGAATTTCTTGAATTACTTGAAAAGGCAAGAGACTTTCTTGTTCATCCTAATCCAGAAGACGATATATTTCATAAATATTGCAGACAATTAATTAATACTGAAAAACCTTTTCAAACTTTTCCAGAGGTAGCAGCTGGTATAATCAAACATTTTTACAATTCCAGCAACGTTCAGCCTCCAAATTATTTAGAGAAGAACGAATTATTTTTTATTTCTGAAATAGTTAAAATGTAAAGTCGCACATAAACCACAAATCAAGGCGACAGCTGTAAACATTGTAGCAGCTCTTTAGTCAAGTTTTTTTAGTTCTTGTAAAAAACATAATTCCCAATTATTGCAAACGCGCCAATCCAAATTAATATATAAGCTCATGACTAATTAGTTGAATCCCTAGGAACCTCTCTTTATATTTCAACCTCAAAATTCATGAGGAAACATGCCCATCAGTGCGTTAACAACAACAAATTATAAAGATCTAAAGCTGTTCAAGCGGGGGAAAGTGCGTGATGTTTACGAAGCGGGTGATCATTACGTAATTGTTTCCACAGACCGCTTATCGGCATTCGACGTTATAATGAACGAAGGTATTCCCGAAAAAGGGAAAATTTTAAATAGAATTTCAAAATTCTGGTTCGACTACACCAAAGACATAATTCCAAATCATCTCGTATCGCTTAACGTGGAAGATTATCCGGCTGAATGTAAACCGTACCGCGCCGAATTGAAAGACCGTTCGATGCTTGTAAAGAAAGCCGAGCTGATTCCGATCGAATGCATCGTGCGCGGCTACATAACCGGTTCCGGTTTGATTGATTACAATAAGACCGGTAAGATATGCGGAATAGAACTGCCGAAGGGATTGGTTGAATCGGAAAAACTTCCCGAGCCGATTTTCACGCCGTCAACCAAAGCCGAGATTGGTCTTCATGACGAGAACATAACGGAAGAGCAAGCGGCATCGATTGTCGGCAAAGAAACTTACGACACAATAAAAAACTCGGCGCTCACAATTTACAAGAAAGCATCCGAGTTTGCTCTCGGCAAAGGAATCATTATCGCCGATACGAAAATGGAATTCGGGTACTACAATGGTAAAGTAATTCTGATTGACGAACTTCTCACGCCGGATTCGTCGCGCTTCTGGCCGTCGGACGAATATCAGAAAGGTAAAACGCAAAACAGTTTTGATAAGCAGTACGTGCGGGATTATCTGCTCTCAATAAATTTCAACAAGAAACCGCCGGCACCAACTTTGCCGGATGAAGTAATTTTGAACACGAGCAAAAAGTATCAAGAAGCGCTCTTCAAATTGACCGGCGAGACTCTTTAGGAATGTTTCCGACCGAGATAAAAATTTTAGAGAAAAACTTTCTGTTTTTGAAGTGGGACGATAATACGGAATCGAAAATTAGTTTGACCGACCTAAGAAGATTTTGTCCGTGCGCTATCTGCACGTCGGAATCGGAAAGACATCATCATGATTACATAATCGTCTATTCCGAAGATCAAACGAAAATTACAAGCATGAAGGTTGTCGGAAATTATGCGCTGTCGGTTATCTGGTCAGACGGTCACAATACCGGTTTTTACGATTTCAATTATCTTAGAAAAATTTCATCGACCAATAGATAGACATTTAGAACATGGTTCTCCCAAATCAATTAACCGTTTTAAGAATAATACTAACGCCGGTATTTCTGGCGCTGTTTTTATCGGGAGAGCCGCTGCTTGTCCAGATTTCTCTGGCTGTGTTTCTAATTGCCGCTATAACGGATTGGTACGACGGCTGGCTTGCAAGAAAATTCAACTACATCACCCAATGGGGAAAATTTTTGGATCCGCTGGCAGACAAGATTCTAACGTCAACAGCATTCATCGGATTTGTGATTGTAGGAATACTTCCTCTGTGGATGGTGACACTGATTATTCTCCGGGATTTTATTGTAACTTTGCTTCGCACGTATGCCGATTATAGAAAAGTGAACTTCACAACCAGCTACACCGCCAAATGGAAGACTTTTCTGCAAATGTTTTTTCTCTACTATCTATTATTGATCTACACTCTCAAAACATTCGATGGATTGCACCAGCACTACAAAAATATTTTCGACTTATTGATGAACTCCACCGGAATTTATTTTGCGATGCTCGCAATAACTTTGTTCACTGTATTAACCGGGATAACATACATATTCGGTAATCGATTTCTAATAAAGCAGCTTTTCAAACGTGAAAATTAGTTTCTTCGAAAAACTAATCGGGTCGGGATTGTTTACCGGATACATGCCGTTTGCATCCGGAACTTTTGCCAGTCTTGCGGCACTTATAATTTATTTGATCCCGCCGTTCGATACTCCTTCGATTTTGATTTTTATGATAACGCTCGCAATTCTTCTCGGTGTTCCGATAGCGGATAAGTTTGAAAAGGAGTACGGTAAAGATCCCAAACAGTGTACGGTTGATGAGTTCGTCGGGATGTGGA
>JAJYMU010000193.1 GCA_021786655.1 Bacteroidota bacterium | reverse complement strand
TTTACTTTCACCTTTTGCGGGAATATGGAGCGCAAATATTTTGCTCGGCATAGTCGGTATTTTACTGATGATAAAAAGTGCGCGTGAAAAAGTAACTCTCAATTTCGAGTTCATTACCAAATGGCTGCCAAAATCATGGAGATCGCAAGAAGAGTCTGATGAAAATTCTTGACCGTTATCTAATCAAACAGTTCTTGTTGATGATCCTTTTCGGATTATTGACTTTCACTCTCATCTTCGTCGTGATTGATATGATGGAGAAACTTGACGACTTCATCGATCAGAATGTCCCGGCACATTTAATCATTCAATACTATTTGGTTTTTACTCCGGAAATTATTCGACTTGTAACGCCCATTGCGGTTTTGCTCGCATGTTTGTTTACTGCAGGCAAGATGGCAAATCTAAATGAACTTACCGCGATTAAAGCCGGCGGAATTAGTCTCTATCGTTTCATGGCTCCGTTCCTCATCACATCCATTTTGATCAGCGTCTTCTCAATTTATTTCGGCGGTTACCTCGTTCCTATGGCGAACAAACACCGCATTTATATTGAACGAAACTACATGAAGAAAGATGTTGTCTATTTCGGAAGCAATATTTTTTTCCAGGATTCCAAAACGCGAATTGTCTCGATAAGCTATTTCGATTTAAGTTCCGGAATGGCGGACAACGTAAGCATTCAAGAATTCAATCCGAATGACAAAACGAAACTAGTTATGCGCACTGATGCTTTACGTATGCATTACGATTCCACAAAAGCGAGCTGGCAATTAATGAACGGTATTACACGCACATTTTCCGATTCGACTGAGTCCGATCAGACGTTCGCGGTTAAAGATTACAAAGGATTAAATTTCAAACCGGACGAAGTCGTTAAGAAGCAGCGCAAGCTTGAAGAGATGACGTTGACAGATCTCCAAAATTTTGCCGAAGATCAGTACAGAACCGGCAACGATCCAACATCAACCATGATTGAGTATCACTCAAGAATTGCGTTTGCGTTCTCGAGCATAATTGTTGTGCTGTTCGGTTTACCGATTTCAGCCAACAGAAGGCGCGGCAGTTTGGCAATTCAGTTCGGCATAAATCTTTTGATAACTTTTCTCTACCTTGTTTTTATGAAGGTCAGTCAGGCGTTCGGCAAGAGCGGCGTTTTGAATCCTCTGTTAACGGCGTGGTTCGCAAATTCCATTTTCTTGATTGCTGCTCTTTACAATTTAAGACGGGTTCAAAAATAATCGGGCATGATTATTTAGTTTTCATTTCGAAGACGCCGTCCCAATTAGCATCCGGCGGAGTTTCTAAATACGATTGGCATCTCATTACGTAAACGTTCGAAGGAAAGTCGTTGGAGAATTCATACGATTTCTTGAAGTGTGAAATTGCAGAGGAGAAATTTCTGCTCTTATAAAATTCCAAACCCTTCAAGTAATCATCCAGACCATTCAATTTGGTTTCGCTTTCTTTATCGCCGACTAATCCGATCAATTCAAAAACTTTTGTAGGTTTTGTTTTACCTTTCACGCGTATAAGATCAAGTTCACGCGCAATAAATTCCGATTTCACGAAATCAAACGTTCCTTCGCTAATCATTATTCGCGTTCCGTACTCTTTGTTCGCGCCTTCCAGCCGCGATGCAAGATTAACGCTGTCACCCATTACAGTATAATCGAAACGTTTAACCCCGCCGATATTGCCGACAATTACATCGCCGGAATTAACACCGATTCTTACTTGAATTGCGCTCTCGCCGGATTGAATCCATTTTGCAGAAAGCTCGCGAACTTTTTTCTGCATTTCAATTGCCGCCGAACATGCTCTGAACGCATGGTCTTCCAGTTCAATAGGCGCGCCCCAGAATGCCATAACCGCATCGCCAAGGTATTTATCAAGAGTTCCGTCGTTGGCAAGAATGATCTCGGTCATTTCATTCAAGTATTCGTTGATGAATCTTACCAACTCTTCCGGCTGTTTTTTTTCTGAAAATGTTGTGAACCCGGCAATGTCGCTAAACAAAATGCTTACATTTTTTTTCTCGCCGCCAAGCTGAAGTTTATCCGGATTAGAAAGTAGTTCGTTCACAACATGTTTGCTCACGTACTGGCTGAACATTCCTTTGATCAAAACATTCTGCTGACGTTCTCGTAGAAAATGATAAGCCGTACTGCTGAAATAACCTACTACAACTGCTAATGAAGGGCTTACAACTGCAGTTACCAATTGATTGTGAATGAAGAGATAAACGCTGAATTCATAAATCGCGAAGATGAGGAGAAGTACAAGAATTACGTTTATGATTTCGACAAGCACGCCGACTTTCAATTTAATTTTTCGAACAAATGATGAACCGTAGAACATGATGAACGTAAAAAAGAATATCACCAGAATTTCACTTCCTCTTGATTGCCGGTATAAGAAGTTATTGCTGAGAATGTTCTGAATTACATTCGCATGAAATTCCACACCGTACATCATGTTGTCGCCCTTCTGTTTCCCCTCGGCAAAAGATGTCGGCAGCAAATCCCGGTCTTCCGGCATTGTTGAGCCGATGATAACAACTTTGTCTTTGAACTTTCCGCTGTAAAGCCAGCCGCCATCCCGCGTATCCCATGTGTTTAGATCAACGCCGGTTTCCAATTCGTCAATCGTTTTAAAATCCTTGTCATCAAGAACATCGATCAATTTCACGCGCGGGAATGTTCCGTTAGGTCCGTAAAAATTTATCAGTACACTTGTCGGGTCATACTGCGGAATATTTTTGTTGCCAAGCGTAAAATTTCCCTCTTCACGTTGCGCGGTTGCAGTACTTTTGAGACCGTAATATTTATTCAGCAAAGCAAATCCAAAGCTCGGAATTTTTTTATTTGTGATTCCGGTATAACGGAAAGGTAAGTATCTTCTGAAGACGCCGTCGTAATCCGCCGGCGGCTGAACGATACCGACCGAACTATCGGCAGTATAAAAAATGTTATCGTAATTTTCGTTGGTCTTGCCGATCCATGACTTCCCCTCCTCAATTTTTTGTTCGGTCGATTCATTTATTTTGCCGGCGACAACAACTTTGCCGGATTTTCTAATCGCAGTGCGCA